>NZ_JAKUHK010000027.1:0-13280 GCF_023630655.1 Synechococcus sp. MU1655
GGCTCGATCACCTGCCATCGCAGAAAAAGGGCCAACAACACCCACAACAGCAGACCTTTCCAACTGTTGCGCTTGGGTTCTGAGTTGGGAGTGGTTGCCATGGCAGGTTCTGCGTTAGCCGAGGATCGCATTAGCCATCGCCTCTTCCCTGACGCAGGCCCTCGCCAATCTGCAGGCCGCTGTCCTGTTGCTTCAGACCCTCCAGCAACAGGGTCTGCGCCATGTGGTGCTGTGTCCTGGGAGTCGATCCGGCCCGTTAGCCCTTGCCGCAGCAGGCTTAATGCGCGCTGGGCTGATCACGCTCAACACAGCAATCGATGAACGATCTGCTGGGTTTTATGCCCTGGGTCGATCCAGCGCCTCTGGGATTGCCACGGCCGTGATCACCACCTCCGGAACGGCGGTGGCCAACCTGTTGCCCGCCGCCGTAGAGGCGGATCGCTCAAGCCAGCCACTGCTGCTGATCAGCGCGGATCGCCCCCTAAGGCTCAAAAACAGAGGAGCGAATCAAACCGTGAATCAGGAATCCTTCCTGACCTCGGTGTGCCGCTGGTACGGATCAGGGCCCTTGGATGGCCTTAGCGCAGGGCTGGATCACGAGCTGCAAGCCCTTGCTGAGAACGCCTGGAGGCATCTGCATCAGCCGCCCGGACCTGTCCATCTCAATCTCCCCTTTGAGGAACCCCTGCACCCTGATCTGGATCAGCAGAACGCGTTTTGGAGGCAATGGAACAGTGCAAAGTCCGTGGCCATCACCCACAACCAAGAGTTGTGGAAGCCCACCAGCCAGTTCGCGGCACCAGCCCTCGACCCCGATCAACCCGGTGTCATCGTTGCCGGACCCTGGCGAGGCCTGAGCGGCACGCTTGAGGCCTATCAAGCCGCCTTAATCGCCTGGCAGGAGCGCTGTGGCTGGCCCGTGCTCGCCGATCCCCTCGCGGCGGTTCCGAGCCAGTTAGGAGGCGTCATTCGCTCTTGGGATCTGCTGCTTCCCAACGGCTTGAGCCAGCTGCCAGCAAACGCCCAGGTGCTTCGGCTGGGCTCGATGCCTGCCAGTCGTCGCCTCGAGGCCTGGCTTGCCGACCAACAGGGCCCCCAACTCCTGATCACAGAAGGAGATCCCCGCCCGCTCGATCCCCTTGATATCGCCGAGCAATGGAGCGGCGGCCTGGCGCAATGGTGGAACCAGGTCAAGCCCAAGCTGCGGGCTGTTAACGCAACAAATCAGAACGTTGAAGCTCATGGAGGGGCGCTCCTGGAGGCCTGGAGCAAGGCAGATCGTGATCTGCAACATCACCTCTGTGAGCTTCTGCCAACGCGGGGAGCCGCCAACGAACCCGCGTTGATGCTCTCCTTAGGGCAGCTCTTGCCAGCAGAGCTGCCCGTGATGCTGGCAGCAAGCAGCCCGGTGCGCGATTGGCAAGCCTTTGCCGCAAGCGATATCGGCCGGAGACGCTGTTTCAGCTTTCGGGGAGCCTCTGGCATTGATGGCACCCTCTCCCTGGCCCTGGGCATCGCGGCCGAGCTCGGTCCAACGATGCTGATCACAGGTGACTTAGCGCTTTTGCATGGCAGCAACGGCTGGCTCCTGGCCAGCGCAGCCCAGCTGCCCTTATTGGTGCTGTTGATCGACAACGCCGGAGGCGGCATTTTTGAACAGCTGCCGATCAAAACGTCCCCCAGCGATGGCTTTAACCAGCTGTTTGCGATGCCCCAACAGGTGGACCCACTGGCTCTCGCCGCAGCCCATTCCATTCCCGTGCGTCAGCTCGCCTGCCTCGACGATCTCCCCACCGCTTTGGAATGGGGGTTGGGCCGTGCTGGACCAGCTCTCCTGCGGGTCTGCACCGATCGCAGCAACGATGCCCAGCTTCGCCGGAATCTGCGTAAGGCGTTACAACTGAGCAAAAGCCTTTCCTGATCGCCATGCCAGAGCCCGTCATCCGACAGGTGCTCCCAGGATCCAGCGGAGTGAACTGGCATCCATGGGGGAACTACGAGGATGTGCTCCTGGATCGATCTGATGAGGGCATCGCCCGTTTAGCGATCAATCGACCCACCAAGCGCAATGCCTTCCGGCCTCGCACGGTTTCAGAACTTTGTGATGCGTTTGCCCGGATCCGCGATGACAGCCGTATCGGAGTGGTGCTGCTCACTGGTGTAGGTCCTGCTGCCGATGGGGGTTATGCCTTTTGCGCCGGCGGCGATCAAAGCGTGCGCGGAGATGGGGGCTATCTCGACGAAACAGGCCTGCCACGCCTCAACGTGCTCGACCTTCAGCGCATCATTCGCAGCCTGCCCAAGGTGGTGATCGCCCTGGTGGCGGGTTATGCAATCGGCGGAGGTCAGGTCCTGCACCTGCTCTGCGACCTCAGCCTGGCGGCAGAGAACGCTCTTTTTGGTCAAACCGGACCGCGGGTTGGCAGTTTTGATGGCGGCTTCGGGGCCGGCTACTTGGCCCGCGTGGTGGGGCAACGCAAAGCCAAGGAGATCTGGTTCCTCTGCCGTCAATACGGAGCTGAAGAGGCCCTTCTGATGGGACTCGTCAATGCCGTGGTTCCCCTTGATGCCTTAGAGGCCGAAGGGGTGCGTTGGGCCAGGGAGGTGTTGCAGCACAGTCCCACAGCGATTCGCTGCCTGAAAGCAGCTTTCAATGCAGAAACCGATGGCTTGGCTGGCATCCAGGAGTTAGCAGGACAAGCCACCCATCTTTTTTATCGAACCGAGGAGGGCCAGGAGGGCCGCAATGCCTTTCTGGAAAAACGCAATCCTGATTTTTCCGACACGCCATGGCTGCCATAGCCCCTGAAGTCGCTAAAAAATAGGGGTCAGTCTCGCCTCCTCTGATGCGTTGTCCAAAGCAAGCTCCGACATTGGGCCTGCGTACTTCGCTGCTAGCGGCCTCGCTGCTGAGCCTCGTTGGTGGAGTAGGGGTTGGAGGAGCCGGCATTGCAGCGGCGCAAGAGATTGGGGAAGACCGTCAAAGAGAGATAAAGGGCGAGATTTTGGTGGAGGCTCCAGAGGAGGTTCCAAAACGCAAATCCGATCCGATCCCGCCCCTGGCGATCCCATTGAGCGATGCCGCTTCACTAGCCCGTGTTCCGAGCGATGTGATGGAGCGCAAGGGTTTGCAGCTCGTGCTCGACCGCAAGCACCATCAACTCCTGGTTTTGAGAGATGGCCGGATGACACGCCGGTTTCCAGCGGCGGTGGGCACCACAGGTTGGGAGACCCCTGCCGGACGCTTCCGGGTGTTTGAAAAGGTGAAAGAGCCGGTGTGGACCCATCCGGTGAGCGGTGATCTTGTGGAAGCTGAAAGCACAAAAAACCCGCTGGGATCACGCTGGATTGGCTTCTATCGCGACTGCAATGGACGCTCGGGATGGGACGGCGAGCAATACCTGGATATCAACGGCTGCACCGTGGCAGGGTTCCACGGCACCCCCTATCGCTGGACGGTTGGCCGGGCCGTTTCCCATGGCTGCGTGCGTTTGTATGAGGAGAACGTACAGGAGGTGTTCGATCTCGTCAGGGTGGGGACACAGGTGACCGTGCTCCCTTGAAAGCGATCACAAGGCGGTTATGCGTCTACAGTCTCGCGGCTTAGCAGGTTTGATCGTCCATGCGCGTGCTGTTTGCCGCCGCCGAATGCGCCCCCATGGTGAAAGTCGGTGGGATGGGCGATGTGGTCGGCTCCCTACCCCCTGCACTGAAGGCTCTGGGGCACGACGTGCGCTTGATCATGCCGGGATACGGCAAGCTCTGGTCTCGATTGGAGATCCCTGCTGAACCGATCTGGCGAGGCCAGACCATGGGAACGGAGTTTGCGGTTTTTGAAACCCGTCATCCCAGCAATGGACTCACCATCTACCTGGTTGGTCACCCCGTCTTTGACCCAGAACGGATTTATGGCGGAGAAGATGAAGATTGGCGTTTCACCTTTTTTGCCAGCGCTGCAGCTGAATTTTCCTGGAACGTCTGGAAACCCAACGTTCTCCATTGCCATGACTGGCACACCGGGATGATTCCGGTGTGGATGCACCAGGATCCAGAGATCAGCACCGTTTACACGATCCACAACCTCAAATACCAGGGCCCCTGGCGCTGGAAGCTGGATCGGATGACCTGGTGCCCTTGGTACATGCAAGGCGACCACACCATGGCTGCCGCCCTGCTCTATGCCGATGGCGTGAATGCGGTGTCACCCACCTATTCCAGAGAGATCCGCACCTCGGAATACGGCGAAAAGCTTGATGGGTTGCTCAATTACATCTCCGGCAAGCTGCGCGGCATCCTTAACGGGATTGATCTGGAGGCCTGGAATCCAGCTACCGATCGAGCCTTGCCCGCCACCTTCAGTGCCGATGATTTGTCGGGTCGCGCCCGCAACAAACAGGTGCTGCAGGAACGGATGGGTCTTGAAGTCAGAACTGATGCCTATCTGCTGGGCATGGTGAGCCGTCTGGTCGATCAAAAAGGCGTCGACCTGCTGTTGCAAGTGGCGGATCGCCTACTCGCTTATACCGACACCCAGATCGTGGTGCTCGGCACCGGTGATCGCGGCTTGGAGTCCGGTCTGTGGCAGATGGCCTCCCGCCATCCAGGCCGCGTGTCCGTGTTCCTCACCTACGACGACGACCTCTCACGCTTGATTTACGCCGGCAGTGACGCCTTCCTGATGCCCAGTCGTTTTGAGCCCTGTGGCATCAGTCAATTGCTCGCCATGCGCTATGGATGCGTGCCCGTGGTGAGAAAGGTTGGTGGTCTGGTCGATACGGTTCCACCCCACGATCCAGGGCAGGACAGCGGCACTGGCTTCTGCTTCGATCGTTTCGATCCCGTGGACTTCTTCACCGCCCTTGTGCGCTCCTGGGAAGCCTTCCGCCATCAAGACAGCTGGCGCGAACTCCAGCGAAGGGGCATGCGGCAGGACTACAGCTGGGCCCGATCCGCTCTGGAATACGACCAGATGTACCGTGAGGTCTCTGGTCTCAAGGAGCCAGGCCCGGATGCTGCTGCTGTGGAACAGTTTTCCCAGGGGCAGGATGCCGATCCCTCCTTGGCCCAAGGCCAACATGGAGCCCCAACCAGTCCCTCTGAACAACCCAGCGAAAACCTGTCCAAGGGAGCCGACGACACACGCAACCCCCTGGCCAGACTGTTTGGTGGTCAGCGACGCTGATGCTGCAGGCAACCTCGAATGCAGGATTCCTTCCAACCGCAGTCCTCTGACAAACAAAGCGACCTACCGGCTCCTTACAACAGCCCGTGGAAGGCCCTAATCCAAGACGTGAAGGCCGTTAGCGCTGATGTCCGTCTGCGCAGCCAAGAGATCTGGCGACGAAACCGCGAGGGAGATCTTTCGGTTCCAGCGTTCTGGCCCAAACAATGGGCAGCACTGTTTTGGCCTGCGCTGCTGGGGTTCAGCCTCGCCGTGCTGATCCTGGGCGGGATTCAACTGCGTCAGGCCCTTCAAGGCCAATCGCCACCCTCACCGCCAGAGGTGGAGCGCGTCCGCACCACCGCCTTTCCGGAAGCTCGTCCTCTACCCATCACCACCAGCGTCGAAGCCGATCTCAACAACCAAGGACTGGCGGAGGCCCCAACCGAGCAAAACAGCAGCAGGCCAAAGGAGTCAGACAAGCTCATAGCGGCTGAGGAAGCCCCAACGCCTGTCAGCAAGAATCACGAACTGCCCTCCGCAGAAACGGAGTCAGGTGAGTTGCGCGTGAATCCTCTCCTGGACCTTCTGGTTGAAGAAGGCAACACACAGAACAGCCAGGGATCAGCTCTGATTGTTTCGGCCCAACCGCAACCGGAGCGGAATGCTGTGATTCTGCAAATCGATGCTGCCGCTTGGCTGCAACACTCTCCAGATCAACGCCAACAACTGGCAGACACCTGGTGGAACCGACTGGAAGAACAGGGTTACGCCGATTTGCGTCTCGTGAATGCACACCAAGAGCTGTTGGCACGACCCGCCAGAATTGGTGGGGGCATGATCGTGTTCGATCCAAAGAGGGTTTGATAGTGCTGGATCTGGCTGATCTCGTTTCGCTCTGGGGGCCACCGCAACGGGCTGATGGCGCCGTGCCCAACCTCCAACAACGCTTGGGCCCTGTCTGCACAGATAGCCGACTGCTCACTCCAGATGACTTTTTTGTGCCGCTGCGCGGTGAGCGCTTTGATGGCCATCGCTTCCTCGCATCTGCCACTGAACAAGGCATCCAGGCAGCCGTTGTAGCCCGTGATAGCGAGATCCCAATACCTCGGAATCTGTTGCACTGGACCGTGGACGACACGCTCAAGGCCTACCAACAGATGGCCTGCTTGGTGCGACGCAACCTCAACAGCGCTGTTGTAGCCGTAACCGGCTCCGCCGGTAAGACCACCACAAGAGAGCTGATTCGTGCCGCACTGGCACCCCTTGGCGCCGTCCAAGCCAGTGTTGGCAACAACAACAACGACGTTGGTGTGCCGCTCACATTGCTCGGGGTAGACGAGCAGCACGCCGCTGTCGTGGTGGAGATGGGAATGCGAGGACCCGGTGAAATTGAACGCTTATCGCGTTGTGCTGAACCAGATATTGCTGTGATCACCAATATCGGCACGGCGCATATTGGTCGCTTAGGCAGTCGCGAGGCGATTGCCGCAGCCAAGTGTGAAATCACAGCTGCCCTCTCACCCGATGGCCTTGTTGTCATTCCAGCTGGAGACCCTCTCTTGGATGCAGCCCTGGCCCAATGCTGGAGTGGTCGAGTGCGACGTGTTGCACTCATCGACGATGACAACACCACCACGCATGTCGCTGATGATCTCGGCGAGTACAACCCGCTGACTGGTCGCATCAGCCTGGGAGATCACTCCTACAACTGCCCCCTGGAAGGGAGGCACAATGCACGCAATTTCCTGTTGGCAATCGCCGTCGCTCACGCCCTCGGGGTTGAACCCTCAGACCTGGAACAGCTCGAGGTTGAAGTACCAGGGGGTCGCAATCGCCGACGGCAAATCGGCGCATTGACGATTCTTGATGAGACATACAACGCATCACCGGAAGCCGTATTTGCGGCGTTGGATCTCCTGGCGGCTCAGCCAGGTCGACGTTTTGCAGTACTCGGCACGATGCTGGAGCTCGGAGCAGACAGTGTTCGCTTGCATAAAGCGGTCATCGACCATGCCGCAACCTTGAACCTGGATGGACTGGTGACCGTGACCACCGGCTTGGAGGCCAAGGCCATGGCCGATGCCAGTTCAAAATGGCCTCGTTTTCGACAGGTGGAAACCCCGGAACAGGCTGCAGAGCCTCTGATCGAGTGGCTCAGGCCTGGAGATACCGTGCTCATGAAAGCCAGTCGCGGAATTGCACTGGAACGCTTGCTGCCGTTACTGCCACAGCTTTAGATCAGGCGGCTCTCAGCGCATTCGCCTGGTCTTCGCAGCGGATCAAATCGATCGCATGGGGATGATCGTGGATATAGCGAATTTTCTCCATTGCCAAAACCCGCGCTTCAAAGGCATCGGCTGCATAAAAGCATTCTTCTTGGTAATCACTACTGGCATCGCGATAGCGAACAGTAAAACGCTTGTAATCAGTCATGGGACTAACAACCTGATGCCCCACGCTTACGCATCGATAAAGGAAGGCCAAGGCCATGCTGTGAAAAAAGTCTGTTGATTTAGCTCAGCCATCAACAAACCAGTGCTCAAGATTGAGCAGGCTTAGTGTTGCGGTCCCATCCTTCCTTGGTGAGTTGCTTCGCACGGCCGATCGCCAGGGAACCATCAGGAACAGCTTTAGTAATTGTGGATCCTGCTCCGATCGTGACATGTTTTCCGATTACAACAGGAGCAACCAAAACAGAATTGGCCCCCGTTTTACTGCCCTCACCAATCACGGTGAGATGCTTATTCGTGCCATCAAAGTTGGCTGTAATCGTGCCAGCTCCTACATTCACATTGGCACCTAATTCCGCATCACCGATGTAGCTGAGGTGATTCACCTTGCTTCCAGCAGCGATCACACTTTTTTTAATTTCAACAAAATTTCCAATCTTGCAGGAATCACCAACGTGTGTAGCCGGTCGGATGTGGGCGAAGGGACCAATGGCAACATCATGACCAACGCGTGCATCGCGCACGACGGATTGCACAACCGTGACATCACACCCGAGTTGTGCATTGTCCAACAAGCTACCTGGACCTAAACGGCAGTTATCTCCAATCCGGCAGGCGCCACGCAGATGGGTTTGTGGTTCGATCACCACATCAGAGCCAAAGCTGCAGTCTTCACTGAGGGTGCAACTGGCAGGGTCCACGAAGGTCACACCCTCATCCATCCAGTGATCACGCAACCGCTGTTGCAAAACGGCCTCACACTGAGCCAGTTGTCTGCGGTTGTTGATTCCATTCACTTCATCAGGATCACTCACCTCCATCTGCATCGCCACATCTAAAAGCTGAACCGTGTCAGTGAGGTAAAGCTCGCCCTGATCGTTATCGGTGCTCAATTTCGGCAAAACCTCAGCAAGTTTTCCCCAGTTGAAGCAATAGATTCCAGCATTCGTGAGATTGTTGACCCGTTGCTCATCGCTGCAATCTCGATGTTCAATGATTCCGCTCACCCGACCCTGGTCATCCGCAAAGACACGGCCATAGCCAGTGGGATCGTCGAGCCTTGCTGTTAACAAGGTCACATCCGCCTTGCTGTTGCGGTGAGTCCTCACGAGTGCATCGATCGTCTCTGCTCGCAACAGTGGGACATCACCATTCAGCACTAACAAATCACCCTGAAAACCCTTGAGAGGAGCCAACAACTGCTGAACAGCATGCCCTGTTCCGTTCTGCGGCTGTTGCAACACGAATTCGAGCCCGCCATTGGAGCTGAGCTGTGCTTCTACCCGCTCAGCCTGATGGCCAACGATCAACAACCGGCGCTCCGGCGCGAGATTACGGGCACTAGCGAGCACGCGTTCCACCAAGGTGGCGCCGGCCAAGGGTTGCAGAACCTTGGGTAGCGCACTTTTCATGCGGGTGCCTTTCCCAGCAGCAAGAACGGCAACAGCGAGCATGAGACGAGTGCGAGACCGGCGAAATCTACCGGCGAAACCACACTCTGGGAACAGGTCAACACTGAACTGCTGCAGCCAGATCACCACAAGAAACTTGGGGATCGAGACAAGAGCTGTGCCGGCACCTCCAGCGCCGCTAGGCCTACGACATCAAGACCAAGGACTAACTCTCAAAGCTCAAACAGACGCAGGAATCTAAATGAATCACAATCTGCAAACCTGTGAACAATGAGAGATCACAATCACGCAGCGAAGTCAGTGATGAATTCCACACAACAAACAAAGAGTCTGGATTAAAAAACACCGAAAGTTCATAGCCACCACCCAACCGAAACAGAGAAGACTCAAACACAAAACAACGTAGCGAAAACATGTTAAATTTAAACAAAACACAGACAAGAAATGCAAAAAAATCTGGATTGCGAAATATTCATTGCCGGCCTTAAAGACCTGATCGACTGCGGCGATTACGGCACGAAAGAGCAATTGAGTGTTCTCAAAGCGTTCGCACTCGGAATCTTTAACATTCCACTCGAGACTTATAACAACCTCCAACCCATCAGCCAGCAGACATTAGGCAAGGCAGTGGTTGAGCCATTGACGCGAAGACGCTACATCCAATTCGCGATCATGCTTGAACTCTGCAGACATCCAAAATCACATCTACAACTGAGCAAACTGGAATCATCAGCCGAATTGCTTGGCCTCGGTGGAGATGCTTTAACGGTTTGCAGAACAATGATCGACTCGTCCGCACTTGAAGCAACTACTGATTACATCAGGCGCTACGAGCAATACTTTTTAGCCCTGCAGGAGAAGCATGGGGTAGAGACTTTTAACCACGAAGGCAGCCGCCAATATGACGAATCGTTTTTTAAAACACTAGATGCATTTTCCAGCATGAGTGAGGGTAGCTTGGGTAGGGAATTTTTCAACTTCTACGAGCGCAATGGAATGCGCTTGCCCAGCCGAACATCAATCAACCCAGGCTATTATGTATGCCATGACATGAACCATGTGATCACTGGCTACGAACCCACAGGTATTGGAGAAATTTGCTTAGGAGCTTTCAAATTGAGCATGAACGATTGTGATGCTAATTGGATGGCATCCATGACTAATTTTTTAATCCATGAAGCCGGAGTGTTCAAACCTGGACATAGCGCTCAATACGAACCCGTCGGAGCCAATGGAGATCCATTTGATGGCCTTGATGGAGAACGCGGTGTGATGACCTTGAAGGGTGCTCCTGAAATGTTGGCTGACGCATTTGCAAGGGGATCAAAGTGCAACCAAGATTTCAGCACGATTGATCACATTGAAATGGCCACCATTCCCCTGAAAAAACTACGCGAAGAGTTCAACGTAACCCCTCCGCTCATGAACGTTGCAGATGCAAGTATTCGCTGGTGAGCCAAACAACAAACCGCTGACAAAACAATTTCCAAGCATTGTTGGCGGCTGTAAAGACAATCTCAGAGTTCAATGCATCGTTCCGTGAGAAAGACTCACAACGAGCTGTCACTTGCTAAAGATGGATTAATTTTCATCGATCGATTCAGGCCATATCGCATGACATGCTGGATCTCGAGCTAATGCGACTGACTTCACTTGCTCCACATCCAGATTGCCAAGTTGATGGGCGGTCATTAAAAGCATCAAACGCTTTAAAGCCTGACGACCCTGATCGGGTTGGAGCCAACCCAGGCCGTAATAGGTGCAGGTGGCATTCAACCAACCTTGGGCCTCTCCGCGCAACTTGATCTCAAGATCACCGAGAGCAGGCATCGCGATGGATGGAGTGGTAGTCAGCAAACACGTTGAAGCAACAACGATCAAAAGATTGCGCAAAGTGAAGCCTCCCAATTCCTCAGCATGGAGGCCGGAATTCAACACTCTGCCACTTTCGCTGCCAAGCACTGGTACTGGTGTGATGGCCTAAAGCCTGTTCATGCTGGCGGCGCTTCAAAATCAAAGCGGCCTCATCACTGCCTGAAGGGTCTCGGTAGGGGACACCAGCACGCGTCTGCAGATGCTCTTCCTCCATCACGGTTAGCTCACGCCAACCAGCACCCATTTCAGGCAAAGGTTGATCATCATCGTTGCTGAGTCGCAACGCCATCGTTCCAGAACTCCACCCTGCACCTTCTCCTGGCTTGGGAAGGAGCGAGCGCAACTCAAGTCCGGCATGGCGCAAACTGCTTCGCACTGCTGCTGCTCTGCAATAGGTCAACAACCGTCCACCCGGTGCAAGCAAATCTGCAAGGCTCTGCAGAAATTCCTCACTCCAGAGCTGGGGACATTTTCCAGGCGAAAAGGCGTCCAGAAAAATCAAATCAAAACGCAAACCCGTTGGTAAGGAGTTGAGCTGCTGACGTGCGTCACCCCAGAGCATCTGAACCGACTGCTGGCGGTACGCATCCTGCCAAGTTCCCTTAGCAGAAACGGCTTCTAAGCAAGCCACAACATTCTTAGGCCAAAGGGCTTTAAAACTCGGCTCAGCGAGGGCAAAGAGCAAAGGCAATCGATCGAGTTCTAACCCCCAACAGTTCAAGGCTGGAGTGCCAGCAATTGGCAGGGCTGCCATCAATGCGGCCGTGTTGTAACCCAACCCGAAACAAACATCTAAAACACGTAAACAACTGCCGCTAGTAAAGCGATCGAGCTGGGCGGGCAACACAAACTTGCTGTTGGCTTCTTCAAGGGCACCGTCAGAACTATGGAAGCTCTCAGCAAAACGGTGGCTATGCAGACTGAAGCTGCCGTCTGCCGTGAAGCGCGCACTCAGCACAGAACAATCAGCGACGCAATCTCTCAAGATCGTCCCAAAAGGAGGGATAACTCACAGCTGCAGCTTCACTGCGGCTAAGCCTTGAACCACCCTCGGCCATTAAACCAGCAACAGCAAGGCTCATCGCAACACGATGGTCGGTCTCACTATCCAATTCAGCACCTTTCAGGGAGTGACCACCTCGAATCGTGAGGCCATCAGGATGTTCATCAATGTCAGCACCCATCGCTTTGAGTTGCCGAGCCATCACAGCCAGTCGATCCGTTTCTTTGACACGGAGCTCTGCTGCACCGCTAATCCGACTTTCTCCATCACAAAAACAGGCTGCAACACTCAGGATTGGGACTTCATCCACCAAGCGCGGCATGATTTCTTCTCCAAACTGAAAGGCCTTGAGAGGTCCATGACTCACCTGAAGATCACCGACAGGTTCACCCGCAACATCGCGGCGATTCAACACGTCAATGGAAGCTCCCATCATCTCCAACACTTCAAGAATTCCCGTGCGGGTGGGATTCAAACCAACATTTTCAACCGTAATCCTGGCCCCAGGAACAAGGGCACCAGCCACAAGCCAGAAGGCAGCAGAACTGATATCTCCTGGCACCACAACATGCTGTCCCTTCAGCGTGGCGCCTGGACGCACCAAAATATGCCTACCCATCTCACCACCCACTTCAAGGTCAGCACCAAAAGCTCTAAGCATGCGTTCACTGTGATCACGGGAATGAGCTGGTTCGATCACACTCGTTGACCCTTCTGCAGTCAGAGCCGCAAGCAGAATGGCAGATTTCACTTGAGCGCTGGCAACGGGTGTCCCAACCACAGCCCCCCTCAACCGTTGACCTTGAACAGCAAGCGGAGCCAAATTTCCATGATCCCGACCACGCACATCCGCCCCTAAAAGGGAAAGCGGCTGTCCAACCCTGTTCATCGGCCGGCGACGGAGAGAAGAGTCACCAGTCAAAACGAAATGACGCCCCTCTCGGCCAGCGAGGAGACCCAGCATCAACCTCATTGTGGTTCCAGAATTCCCACAATCAAGAATTTCCGAAGGTTCTTCTAAACCATCAAGACCAACCCCCTCAATGGTCACAATTTCACCATTCTGAATAGGCGAAATCGTTGTCCCCATCGAGCGCAGACAGGCTGCAGTACTAATCGGATCCTCTGCTGGCAAGAGGCCCTCAATGGTGGTTCTGCCCTCTGCAATGGCACCGAAAAGCAAAGCTCGATGGGAAATAGATTTATCGCCTGGCACGCGGACAGAGCCACTGAGGCTTCCACCTGACTTCAGATCCCTTGGGGAGCCATTTGATCCCGACACCGTTGAAAAGCCTGTGGTTGATTAAACAATCCTATTGGCTCGATCTTCAAAGGCTCTGGCTTGTAGATGAAGTTGTCACCAACGCTTGGAAATA
>NZ_JAKUHK010000028.1:0-13061 GCF_023630655.1 Synechococcus sp. MU1655
TTGCACGAATTTTTGGAGAAAATCGTGTCTCGAGATCACTGCTTGCAAGTCCAAGTGAGGAGCGTAGCTGCCAAATATTGATCGTGCTTTGACCAAACAGTTTAAAATGAGAATCTGGCTTCACTAATGGATAAAGGTTGCGATTGATGAGGTTGACTATCGTGCTTTTACCGGCGCCATTTGGTCCTAGTATCGTCGTTGATTCTCCCGTCCTTAGTTGTAAACATAGATCGTGAATCACTGGATGGCCACCTAGCCAGGCTTCTGCGTGATTGGCATCAAACCATATATCGCCCATCGTTTCGATATCCTGCTTGTGCGAAGTCTAGCAATCAGCTTTATTGATCTTCACTATTGCTTCCTGAATTTCAATACTAGTTGTTGTTATGACTGGACCATTAACAATTTAGGCTATCTCTTTGATCTGGTGTGTTGTGAGGGGTTATTCTTGGTGTCAACTCAACCAAACCTGTGCCGCTTGAAAGGTCCTACCGATTGATCAATTGACCAGAGGTTTGATGGATAGCATGCCTAGTGATCAGATTAGAAGTAATAACCGAGATTTGATTATGGCTGAATATTTAAGATTTAATTGGCAGCATGCAGCGTCTTTGCTTGTCAACTATTGGCCCCAGGATTGGCGTGATTTGATTACACGGATTTAGATTCCAACTTTGATGATGCAGGTGAATATAGTGTTGTACCAGCAATGAGTCTACGCTGCATTTATCGTCAGACTTCTAATTTATTGCTGGAGATCTTTCCATGAGATGCCGGAGGTCGTCACTTTGCATTTTTTGATAATCCTGATTGCTTTAATGATGTGTCTACCAAGCTCATGATGGAATTGTCATTTACGTTACATAAAGGGTGAAATTAATATTATCAATGTTTTTTGATGCTAAATGTCTCAGCCTGTTAATCCTTCCGCTTTGTGAAGCGTTCGGGTTGTGACTCCAGTTCAATCGCTGTTGGGAAAGGAATCACAATCTCTGCATCTGCCATGGCTCTTAGTAGCTTACGGTTGATTAGATCGATTGAGTCTTTGAACTGTGAATACGTTAGTCCTTGAGAAAAGGTATGGCATATGAAGTCGTAGCTGAATTCAGAGATGTCCATCAAACGGCAAGCTTTGAGTTCAAAGCCTGGGATGTCGTCAATGATGCTTTGCACAATTCCCGGGATTGTGGATAGCTGTGTATCCGTTGTGGCGTAGGACACTGATACAACAAAATGAGACTTTTCAACTTGAACAATGAGTTGATTAAGCGCTAATGTTAGTGATTCAGTTAACTCGATGTATTCACGCCAGTTCGATACTTTGATGAGACCGATGCAGCGAAGGATTTGCTCACCTCCTGCTTGTAGCTCAACAGTGAGACATGGATGACTGACATCAACGCGGTTGTTGGCATAGGTTCTTGACAACAACAGCAAATCCGAGATTTGATCTGGACTGAATGGTGATTGACCTTCAAGATCAAGCTTCAATTCAAGTCCTTGCATCATCGAAGTGCTTGACTTGAGTTGATTCCTAGAGAGATTGTTCACAACGCAGTCTTCAGCAACTGCATTTGGAATGGTGATGATTCCTGTTGCTGTTTCAATCTCTACAGAACGCAAACCAATTTTTGTGATGAAGCCTTGATCATCTCCTAGTGCGCAGAATTCGCCTACGCGTAAGGGCCGATCGGTCTGTAGTGACAAACCAGCAAATAAGTTGCCAAGCAACTTGGATGCGCCTAGGCCAATCGCTAAACCAGGGACTGTAGATAGGGCTAGAACAACGGCTGGAGATAGACCCAGTTGGAGTAACATTCGGTAGATCAATGCAATGGCGACAACACCGGAAAGCACGCGGCAAATGGGCATGATGCGATTGCTGGTTCTTGATAATTCCCAGACCTCCTGAGTCCCAGACATTCGAACTAGTGTTTCTGATGTTGAACGTCCAAATGCTTCAAAAAAGAGGAAAACCAGAATTACGAGGAAGCTGAAATAAGTAACTTCAAATATGATTGTGAATAAGATTAAGGGTAAACCTGTGAAGTTAAGATATTCATCAATGAAGATTTCGGTTAGTTTTGCGAGTGGAACCAATGGAAGCATGAGCGCTGCTCGTTTCCAGGCAAGGGAATCCAACAGCCAAGCCCTGGATGGATCCTCTGATTTCTTCTGGTAGGTTTGAATTAATTGATGAAAGAGTATTGCTGTAATCAATGCAAAGATACTTACTGCAAGAGCAGCTAAAACGACTTGGAATAGCGTTTCGCCAAATAGGATTTCTGTTTCAATCAAACTTCGGAACTTACTGGGTAAAATTAAATACCACTTGGGTGGAAAGAGGTGTCCGGGTGTATGGATGAAGTCCTCATAAAATGTATTCGTAGAAAATTTTTGGTTCTCTTCAGTTGTGGCTTGACCCTGTGCCTGCTCGTAGATGTTTGATGCATTGGCAACCGTTGAAGCTGAGAAGTAAAAATTGCTATTGGTTGGATTTTCAGGAATCTGACTGCTTAGCTCAATCGATGAACCAGGCAGCGTCCATGATTGTGTTCGCTTGGATCGATTTTCATTCAGCTCCTTCATTCCCTTGGCATCTGGAATGTTGATAATTTGGCGACTGTTGTTGAAAATAAAATCAAGGGCCTGTTTCAGTTGAATGGCTGCTTCATCTTTGAGGTAGGAGCGCACACCTAGGGGAAACGACGACCCATCTAAGGCAGCAACAGCTGCATCAAATAAATCTTCTGCCTCAGCCATCTCGCGCAGTGTTTGACGATTCCAGAACAGACCTGGATCATTCAAATGGTTGGCTGTGACCTCATCAATGAGAATCCCCACATCAGCCATAACGGCATAGAAGTTTAGTAACGTGTCCCTTGGGGTATCGCCAACGACCTGACCTAGAGGAGTGTGTAGCCAGAGATCGGCTCTTTTTACGAGCTCTGGATAAAAAGGTTGATTATCCAGTGGAATCACTGGGTGAGAACTCTCATGTCTGAGATTCAGTGGTTGGTGGCCACTGCTTGTCGACACTGCGAGGGATGGTAGACCAGACACAATCAAGACGCAGAAGAGACCAGCTAAAAAAGAAAACACCAGATTGTTCCTTCTCAAGGCCGGTTAACGCAGACGCAATCTCAGCATATTGAGCATTTCTCTTTAGGTCTAGAAGCCCCACTCTCTTTTGAGTTCTATTCGTGCACGAATTTCAACCAATGTGTGACATCGAAAGCTCAACAGCTTTCGGGGATTTTCAACTTTGAACGCATGTTTCCGAGCTGCTCATGGGCGTCGGTTGTGTTTTCACACCCCTCATCTGGCATCTTTGTGGTCTAAACGTTGTGGATCTGAACACTTGTTACAGGCACAAGTGGCATTCGATCGACCATAATGAGAATCATTCCTGTTCCTGGTGTTGACCTGCCTAGGAAGTGAAGTCATTAAGTTCTGAGCCATGCCGCAGACCTGGTTGATCGTTGGCCCTCCCGGCTGCGGAAAAACCAATTGGATTCGCGAAACCCTGCTGAAGCATCAAGGTTCGTGTGCCTATTTGCGACTTGATGGTTGTAGTCACGAAGGTTTAGAGGCGGGGATCAACGCGGGGATCGATCGCAATTGGTTAAGCGATCAAATTCCGCGGCTGCAAGATCTTTCTAATGCAAGTGTTTCGCCTCTGCCTCCCTCTGAGGATTGCTTGACACTGATTGAGGCTCAGCAGTTCAGGTTTCCCTCCACCGCGGATTCTGATCGGATCGATCCTCGGATTCAGCAGCAATTGGATCGCTTGAATCTCAAACCAGATAAGACCTTGCACTTCGGTCGCGACTCTGAGTTGCCTAAGCAAGACACTTTGGATTTCACTCAACTTGAGGCTTGGCATCTCAACCTTCACGACAGCGTCTGGGATCCGAGCAGCCTCAGTAGCTTTTGGTTTGAGCTTGTGAATGGTGCCTATGGAGATGTCTATCGCGCTAAGGCTCTGATGAACTTGCCTGACGGTCGTTCTTTTTTCTGTAACTGGATGGTGAGTCAGGAGGGTTCGCAGTTCCTCCCTCTTGAGTCTGTCGAGCCCCCCACTGGTAGGCCAAGGCGATGTTCTCACCTTGTTGTTCAGGGCAAGGCTCTCGATCAGGTCGGGATCCAGAACACGATCAGCGACTGCTTACTCGCTGACGAGGTTCTCGAAATGCAACAGGCCCAACTGCGTCAACAACAACCAGACCTTCAACTCAACTGATAACGATGGCTCATGCTGTGATCTCCTGTTTGCACGCCAATCTCGCCGCTTTTGAAGCCGTGTTGGATGACATTGACCAACAAGGAATTAACACCGTTACTTGCCTGGGCGACCTTGTGGGCTATGGCCCCCAGCCCAATGAGGTGGTGGATCTGCTGCGACAGCGCTCTATTCCCACATGCCAAGGCTGTTGGGATGAGGACATTGTCGATGGCCTTAATTCTTGCGAATGCAGCTACCCGTCACAGCTTGCCGAGCGCCGAGGGCATCACGCCCATCATTGGACGGCGAGCCGTTTAACGGAGGACAACAAGGCATTTCTTGCCGAACTTCCATTGACCTTGCGTAAGGACAAGTTGCTGTTTGTGCACGGTAGTCCCAACAGTCAACACGAATATCTGTTGCCAGACATGAATGCTTTTGCAGCACTAGAACGGGTGGAAACGGCAGGAGCCGAAACCCTGTTCTGTGGTCATACCCATCAGCCTTATGTCCGCGAACTCACTGGTGGATCCATTCGTGTCAGCGTTCAACAGCGAGGGGGGCAGCCGTCTAATGAACAGGAGCTGACCCTGCCGTTGCGCCGCATCGTGAATGCTGGCTCGGTTGGTGAACCTAGACACGGCAACACAAATGCCACCTATGTCATCCATGACGACAGAACGGGTGAGGTGAGTATCCGGGAGGTGAACTATGACGTGGCAAAAACCTGCAGAGCCATTTTGGATGCTGGTTTGCCAGAGGTGTTCGCATGGCGACTGAGCCATGGATTCGAATACGCCGAACGTGCGGAAGATGCCAGCCACGTGTGTGAGCGCTGATGGAACGTTGGGCCCTGGTTTCTGGACTTTGTGGAGATCTCGATCTCTATGAACAAATCCAATCCGACTTGAAACGGAAGAACGGGATAGCGCATCTTTTTGTGCTGGGTGACATGGTCAGTCCAGATCGCAACTGCAATGCCTTGCTATCCCGGTTACGCCAACCTAAGCGTGGAGATTTCCAACCCAATTGCATCTATGGCTGGTGGGAAGAGCAGCTTCTTGCTGGACATGGTTACCGAGGCGATCAGAAACCAGAGGCTTTAGACGGCGACCACGATCCAACGACCTTTGAGAAACTGCGTGCGGCGGTGAGCCAGGATCATCTCAATTGGTTGGCTTCACTACAGTTTGGCTTCGTTGAACTGGATTGCGGTTTGATCCATGGAAGTTCAGCTGATGTGGGTGATTGTTTGCTTGAGACAACGTCACCCCTGATCCTTTTGGATCGCCTCACCCGTCTGGATGTGAATCGTTTGTTTACCGCTCGCAGTGGTCGGCAATTCCGACTTCAGCTCACAGGTGGTCAAATTCAGTCAAAGGTGATCGATCCTGCAGGCGAAGCTTCACAGGAACACACCGTTCCAAAACGCAGTGTGATCGGTATCGGCTCCGGGGCAAATTACACCCTTTATGACCCAGCCAGCGATCACATTGAATTTCTTAGTGCATCAGGTGGATCAGGACCGTCGAAGCTCGGATTTGGTTGACGGTCAGGAGGGTAAGGACGTGATCTTCTTCTCATCACCTATGGGTTAGCTGTCGACAAGCCATCGTCCACCTACTGCAAGCACGCAGACCCAAGCGGAAGCGACTATCCAAGCCGAGCGATGGGTAGCCAGCTGACGCCTGAGCAGCACCACACTCCACAACAAACCCAGACCTACAGCTCCGCTTTGGCAGAAACCAATCACATGGGAATCAGCTCTCCAGACAGGCAGCGCTTCCTGCCAAGACAGATCAAGAGGAGAGAAGCTCACCGGTAAGAAAGCTCCACCCTCGCTCATACCTAAAGGTAGATATTGTGCCAGCATGACGGCCCAAAGCAAAGGCAGCAATCCATAGAGCGTGCGTTGGAGTCGTTCCTTTTTCAGCAGAAAACGAGCGATTGCGAAGATGCTTGCAGGAAAAGCCAGAGTCATGACTGCGATCCCAAGCCTTGGCAGCAATGGACCTTCCGCCAGAGTCAGCGGAGCTTGAGTCCACCAGCCCCAAAGTTGATGCCAGTTTTGTAAGCAAATATCTCCTGCTAAAACCAAGATGAGAGCGGGTTCGCCACTTGGAACTTCCATGGAGCGCTGAATGTCTGCGGCAGGGGGTCGCACAGAAATTTGTACGGATTGGTGTGGGCAGGCCTGAGCGCAGGTGAGACAGAGCACGCAATTACGGTTGTCTTGAAGATGGGCGGGGTGCGTTCCTAGCGGGCAGCCCTCTGTGGCCAATCCTTCCCCTTCCGAGGGTCCTCCTTTGAAACAGGCATAACTGCTGCAGCTGCCGCTACATGTTCCCGCTTTCGCTCGCAGTTCCAAGACGGAAAGTTTGGCAAATAACCCATTCATTCCACCGACCGGACAGAGGTAACGACACCAAAACCGTTTCTCAAACAGCAGTGAACTGACTACTGCGCCTGTTGTAATCACAAGCAAGAGGCAGCTGCTCAACCAAGCTGTGTTTTGTAGGTTCCACACCTCTTCCCAGATCAAGATCACAGCAAATCCAGCTGCGAGCATGGGTGAGGCCCAAGTGTCGCTTTGACTTCGAGGCCAGCGATTGGGTTGCCAGCCAAGTCGACGAGCACAGCGTTGAACAATCTCTCCCCAGACCATGAACGGGCAGAAGGAACACCACAGTCGACCCACGAATGGATAACTCAAAAGAATGAGAGGCCACCACCAGCCCCAGAAAAGATTGAGAGCACCGTTATGGGCCCGGTCTTGTGGTCCGAGCCATAACCACAGGTTCACCAACACAAACAACCAGCTCACAACTCCAAACAGCAACCCATTCCATAGCGATGGGGAGCGCATCAACTCACGTAGCTTTGGTTTCCAACGCCAAATGTCGAAGCGATAGAGCTGTTGTCTTTGAGGCGTCCAAAACACCACTTCAGGTATCACGTGAGGGGCGGCTTGGCCCTCCTGTTCCATTTGTTGGAGAGCCTGCTGTATCAGCGTTTCGAGCTCGCGCAGATTGTTGGGGAAGTCGTAAGCCTGCAACTGTTTCACCACCGCCTCGGGAACCAGAGGAGCTTGAGCCCAGCCCAAGATGGAACTACGTTGCCGAACTCCGTAACGCAGCCATTCTCCGAGATCCTGACGCCTTACACGCAGGGGAGGAACGCGGATTACTGTGCAGCAACGATCAAAGCCAGGACTGAGTGTTTCTGATGTGAAGCTCAGACGGACTTGGCTATCAACCTTTCCTTCTGCTAACTCCAACAGGCGAGATTTGAGCTGTTCTGGCACCCGTTCCAGTTGATCGATTAGTAGCGATCCATGCCCCAGTTGTTGGAGTAGCGAAGCCTTGGATGGATCTCCCGAAGAACCGAAAATGTCGCTGCCATCGGGTTTAAGAAGAGCTCCATCAAGCCGAAGCATTAATTGCTTTCGGTCTGGCGATCCAAAATGAATCAAGGACGCGATATTGTCCTTTTCCAAGCCAGGCTCCCCGGAGATCAGAACAGGCCTGCGCTCGGAATCTGAGGCTGCGTTGCGGATCGCTTCACGTAGCTTGCAGGCGTAGCGACTGCTGCCGACAACTCCACGCCGAACACGACCCACGATGTAGGGAGCCAACTGTTGGAGGGGTTGAAGCGGATTCCCTGTCACAGATTTTGGATGGCAGAGGTGGACTCTTCCAGTGTGTTCTGAATGTGGCTTTGCAGGCAGGTCATTACAGAATTCGATCGCTTGATGCGTGCTATCAAAGGAAGAAATTGAGTTGTTGCCTTGCAGGTTTTCGGTCGATTCCTTGCTAAACCAGTCGAACTGAACGATCCGCTCCGATCAGCTTTGAGCCGAGATCCAGGCGCAGTGGCTCTGCATGATCTAAACGGCAGCATGAGTTGGGCTGAACTTGAACAGTCGTGCAATGCACTTGCGAAGCATTACCTGAGCATCGGTCTTCGCCCTGGCGACCGAATTGCCTCACTCATGCCTAATAGTTTGGAGGTGTTGATTCATTATTTAGCTGGCTTGCGCTGTGGGCTTGTGTTAACGCCACTGAACTATCGCTATACCGTTCCCGAAATCAACCATGCTCTTGAGGTCAGCGCTGCCAGATGCCTGTTGCATCACTGCGAACGTCAGACTGATGTTGATGCCAGCAATGTTTCAAGTGTCTGCGATCTTGGCTGCATCACGGCGAATGACGATGGATTCACCTCCGAGCTGAGCCAAGACTTTGGAGAGCTTGCGCTATCCCAAACAGAGCATGAATCTGATCAACCTTGCTTTTTATTCTTCACTTCAGGAAGCACAGGGAAACCGAAGGGTGTCACTCATACACGGCAAAGCTTGGGCTGGATGTTTTCTTCTCTGCTCGATGCCACCGCCTTAAAGCCTGGTGAGCAATTTCTTGCTGGCGGTTCTCTATCCCATATCGCCTCATCAACGTTTTCTTTGTCTGCGCTGTGCCGTGGGGCCTCTGTTCTGGTGCCTAACAATCTCAGCTGTACATCCCTGGAAATGTTGCTTCGGCAGCACCACCCGCAGGTCTTGATGGCCTTACCTGTCACGTTGTTCAGCCTTGTGCGCGATGAACGTCTACAACGCAGCGATTTTTCATCGGTTCGCCTTTGCATCAGTGGTGGAGACAAAGTGAATCATCAGTTGCATGTTGAGTTTGAGAATGCCACCGGACAGCGTATTGATGAGTGCTATGGCATGAGTGAGATTGGCTTTGCAAGCCTCTCCCCGATTGAAGGTGAAAATCGGCTTGGTTCTGTAGGACAAATGTGTCCTGGTTTTGAAGGCTGCATCCGCTCATCCGACGGACGAGAGCTGAGTTTTGGCGAGGAAGGTGTTCTCTGGGTGAAGTCCCCCACTTTGACGGTCGGATATTGGAATAATCCTTCTGCTACAGCGGAGTCCTTGCAGGAGGGGTGGTTTAACACCGGTGACGCCATGCGTCTTGATGATGATGGCTATTTCTGGTTTTGCGGTCGCAGAAAACAAATCATCGTTCACGACGGATCCAATATTTGTCCCCAAGATGTAGAGGAAGCTTTGATGGAGCACCCCGCCGTAGACCAGGCAGGAGTGATAGGAATTGAAGATTCCGTGCATGGACAAAATGTGCACGCTTATGTGTCTTTCAAATCTGGATTTGATGCCCCTTCAGTTCCAGAGCTGATTTCTTTTGCCCGTGAGCGGGTTGGCTACAAGGCTCCTGAAGTTTTGCAGGTCCTTCCCTCTCTTCCTCTGAATTCTGTGGGTAAGATCAACCGTGTTGCTCTTCATGCAATGACCTCCAGGCATTGATCTATCGATCACGAATAGATTCTCTCAAGGTTGCATTAACCTCTCGACTGGGTGTCAAACTTGTATATCAACTCAACTTCTAGTCACTGAGTAGAACGGGCACGATTGACTGACTTTGGCAAACTGAACTGATGAAGCACACCTTGCTATTGCTTTCTCTGATTGGAACAGCAGCATTGGCGCAGCGTTTTCAGATCCTTGATCGAGTAGATGGTTGGGTGATTGAACGCAAGTTGGATAGTGAACAGAATCAGGTTTGCCGCGCATCGGTTCCTGGGGGTGGATCTTGGTTCTCTGGTCGGGTGCACCTTGATCCTAATGACGCACTTGTGGTTCCAGAAGGTTTGATCGCACCCAACAAGGCATCGTTGAATTCGGCTCGGGAGGCGCTCCGTCTGTGCCGGTCAAGTCTTCTCTACTTCTAGGGGAATTGATCTGATCCAGGTGTGATCAAAGCAGGGACTTAATGATGGACGTGTTGGAGTGATCAGCATGTTCCAAAGATCCTCTCCAGAGCATTGCGCTTGTTATGGAGTGCATTGGAGCGTATGGGCTTCGTGGTCGATTCAAAAGCACTGTGCTGACCCAGCAAACCTGAAGTCCGAGAACAAGGATGGCAATCAGCCCATACTCAAATGCGCCTTGCATCAGTAGTGTTTGCCCCGATTCTCGATGGCATCCCTTTTGAAGCACTCCAACTCTTCAGGTGTGTGAAGCGGGGGCTTCTGCTTTTTTCCTGTCAGTCGCTGAATGAGTTGTAGGAGACGTTGCATGTTGTCAATGTGGCCTGTGAAATTTTACGAAAGCCAACACTGGTTTTTCTGTAGGGCGATGGTAAATCTTGGTTATCGTTTATTCAGCTCTAGTAATTGGCGGGTTAAATTAAATTTGTTAATGGTTGTCGGATTTAATTTTAATTGATAGTGGCTCAAATCTTCTAGCAGGCCGTGGTTCATCCATTAGCCACCTTTTGCCATGGCTTTAAAGGCTTCATTGTCCGAATCATCGGCCATATCAGTCAACAGGGCTTTGCTGTCTTCACCAAGATTCTCGAGGGTTTTAGCTGTATAGTCGTAGTTGTCAAAAATAGTTTCAACAGACCAAACATAATTATTTTCAATAGCATAGCTGCAAATACTTTTAACCACTTCATCTTGAGTGGCCTTTATGCCTTTGTCCCAGAGATCTTTAACGATGAAGTCCACTGTAACGGTCCCTTCAAGCATCGGGTCAATGTCGAATGCCAGCACGCAACCGAGTTCATTAAAGGTTTCAACCCAAGCATTGTTGGTCTCAAGGCAGCCCTTGATAATTGTATGAGCCTCTTGCTTTGTGGACACTTGGAAGCGATCAGATGTCTTCTTTTTAGTGCATCAACCCGGGCATTGCCTGGATATTTCAGATTTATTTTGTTCGGAATGTCTGACAATTCACATGGATGGACAAGCTTTGAGCTCACGGCTTGGATTTTGATGCCTGGCCACGCTTTTTAGGGTCAATGCTTGGAGTGATTCTGCCATGTGATCCTTCAAATTTTCTTATTTCATGACAGTACAGATTCTTCTTCGTGACACCCCTTCATCCAGTTCTTATTCAATATGCTGATTCAGCATGTTGGTATCGCTACAGCTCTGATGATAGGAATGCTTCTCTGACCACTTGTTGGATGTAATTCTTTCACATTAGTTGTGATGAGCTAAAGCGTATATCCAGTGATCACCGCGTCATGACAGTAGCGATACTGACCGCCCTCCCTTGGGAACAGTGCAAGTTTGAGCGCTTTGGCACTGCGATCCTCCCTCTGGATGACATGACGCCCCATAGCGACATCGATGCCAAACTCAAATTTGAAGGTGCAGACATCCGCTACTAGGTGATGCGCCTACGCCATCGGTCGGCCGTGTTGGAGAGCATGAGTCGCCATCAGCGGGTAACCCAGTGTTTGGGGTCTGCTGATGCGCAACCTTGCTATTCGTGAAGCTTAGTGTTTCACAAATCAGCAGAGAGGCGTTCACTTAGGCCTGATTTGATCATAGATTGTGGTCGTTCCATCGTTCGCGATGGCAAGGACATCAAATGCTTCAGCTTTGATCCCTGCAGTTTCCATCCCAGGAGATCCCATGGGCATTCCTGGAGCTGTGAGACCTCTGATTTCTGGACGTTCGTCCAACATTTTGTTGATGGATGCTGCAGGAACATGCCCCTCCACAACGTATCCCTCCACAACTGCAGTGTGGCAAGACGCCAGCTCTGGCGTGATGCCGTTGGCTTGTTTGAAAGCATCCATATCCTTCACCACCTTGTCTTGGATTGGGAAGCCTTCAGCTTCTATGTACTCACCCCATTTCGTGCAGCACCCACAACTCTCAGATCGATAAATGGCAATCTTGGGGCGAGTTGACGGACTCAATGGTTGCTCAATGATGGTTGCGGCTTGCTGAGCATTCACAGGTAGAGAGAGAATGGCAAAAAATAGTGCCATTAAAACCCCTAAATAAACTCGTTTCATCTCGATCCCACCGGTAACACTCTCTTGATCATAAGTGTTGGCTTCCTTTGAAATCTTGATCGTTAAAACTAGCAACTCATCGATAGTTGATTCCACCTATAGGGATATCAAAGCAACTTCTGCACATAACCCCGGCCCGAAGGCAAGTGCAACACAGGGTCCATGACAATGGTGCTGGCGCATATGCTTAAGAACAAACAAAATGGTTGCAGACGACATGTTTCCGTAGTGACTCAGGACATGTCTTGAAACAGCTACTTGGTCTTCACTCAGTGATAAGGCTTCAGCGCATGCTTGAAGAATTCTTGGACCTCCTGGATGGATGGCCCAATGTTGAATGTTCTTGAGATCTGTGCCACGGGCATCCAGCCATTCACATAGCCATGGTTGCAATGTGTTGGCAATTGCTTCAGGAACTTTAGGGGATAAGCCCATCGAGAAACCTTGATTTCCAATCTGCCAATGCATTAATTCTCTGGTCTCTGGAATCACTGTGGACCCGGAGGCCTGTAGACACAATCCGCTTGAACTTGGCTCATGGGTGACCCTCTCAGAATACGTCGCGACCGCTGCAGCAGCACCATCTGCAAACAAAGCATTGGCCACGAGCTGTTCAGGATTCCAGCCGTATTGCAAATGCAGACTGCATAGTTCAACAGCACAAAGCAGAACAACAGCTTTGGGATCTGCTTCTATAAAAGCATGAGCAACGCGTAAACCATTTAATGCCGCATGACATCCCATAAATCCCACATGCGTGCGTTGTGTATTTAGAGGTAAGTGAAGTTGATCAATCAGATCACAATCAACACCAGGAGCATGAAAACCTGTACAACTGATTGTGATCAGATGCGTGATGGTATGAGCAGAGATTTTCGACTCTGCTAGTGCCTGTTTGCTTGCTTTCAGCGCCAATGACGTGGCATGCAGTCGATACGCTTCCATCCGTGTTGCCGTGCTGGGGCTCTCATCCCCGTAAAACGGCAAGCGTTGATGAATTGCCTGTT
>NZ_JAKUHK010000029.1:0-13056 GCF_023630655.1 Synechococcus sp. MU1655
CCAACAGGGTTTACAGCCATCAGTGTGGCGAAATACGGCCCAGGGAACATGCGCAAATCTGTGCGCGATCTTGGATGGTTCCTTCGCTATGTCGGCTACGCCTTAGTAGCTGGAGACCCAAGCATTCTTGCTGTTAATACACGCGGCTTAAGGGACCTGCTTGAAAAGGGTTGCTCCCTTCTGGCAACGAACGTGGCCCTCCAAGAAATGCGTGCAGCATCTGCCGCCTTATTAAGAGATCGCCCTGAGGCCCGTCGTCTCACCATCGAATGCTTTGACGTCCTGCTCAAAGAGCTTGCGGTCCCATCACCTTCGACACGTCAGAAACTAGGCAGTTCCGTACGCCAGGGTCTTCAACTCCCTGCGATCTACGCGTTGGCAGCCGAAACGGCTCAGCGTTTTGAAATGCGTTCAGGACTTTCCGGCGCTGAGAAAGCGGAGATTGTTCGCGCTGCCTATAGGCAGGTGTTCGAACGGGACATCGCTAAGGGTTACTCGCAAACCCCTTGTGAAGTTGAAGCCAGCCAGCTCGTGCAGGGCAAATTATCCATGCGCGAATTCATTCGTGCACTAGGAAAAAGCAAGGAATACAGGACCCAGTTTTATGGCCGATTCGTCAACAGTAGAGTCGTAGAACTTGCTTACAGACATTTTCTTGGCCGCGGAATCAGTTCCCTTGAAGAATTTCGAAAGGCCTTCTCGATCGTTAGCGATCAAGGCCTCAATGGTCTTGTCGATGTCTTGATTAACGGCGCGGAGTACGCCCAAACCTTCGGAGAGGAAACCGTTCCTTACCTCCGTGATCTCGGAGAAGAGGCACAGGAAAGTGCTGGCTGGGGTTCAAATCGCCGCCTCTTCCGATTTAGCGCCCCTTTTGAATCTGCACCTCAATACGTCACCCTCTATGCGGCCTATCGACAGCCCCTAGGAGACCAGCACGTCTACGGCGGTGGGAATGATCCAATCGGCAATCAATACGGAGCCATTTTCCCTTCAGCAACTGCATCAGTTTCCACCCGCCCAGCCCCCTTCGGATACGACACCCGTCGGCTACTGGTGAGTAACGGCCTGACCCAACCGGGTCAAATGGACAGTCCCCAGTTCCGCAGTAGCCGACCTCGCCGACTTGGACCCAAGATTGTGCGTCTTCAACAGATCGCAACTGGGGGTAACGCAATCCCACGCAGAGCTGGACAACCCAGCATCCGTGAAACTGAGTCCAGTACCCAAGCAGTGATTAAAGCTGTTTATGTGCAGGTTCTCGGGAATACTGGTTACGCCACCGAGAGAGTTGAAAGCGCCGAAAACAGACTTGAGAACGGTGATATCAATCTGCGTGAATTCATTCGCCTCGTGGCAAGGTCGAGTCCATTCCGTCGTCGCTACTGGGAAGGCCTGTACATCGCCAAGGCCATCGAAGTCATGCACCGACGTCTGCTTGGTCGCCCCACATTTGGCCGCTGGGAAATCGACGCTCTATTCGACACCGCGGCGCGTCAGGGCTTCTATGGCGTGGTCGATGCTCTGATCAATGGTCCAGAGTTTTCAGAATGCTTCGGTGATGACACCGTTCCCTATGAACGCTTCATCACTCCAAAGGACCTCACCAGTCGACGTGCGCCGACATGGAAAGAGCAACTCAATCTTGAAGCCCAAATTGAGTTCAACCTAAGAGCACGCCCTGAACTTAAATCAGGGAACAGCTTCAAGACCCCTGGTGACATAACCCCAAGGAATCTTCAGTCTCAATCGAGCGGCTCGATTGACAACTGGATCAAATCGGAGCCACTCCGCAAAACTGATTCACGTGAAGAGTCCATTGCGCTGACCCAAGCTGGAAGCACTACAACCAGTGCAAAGCAACCCACTTGGGCAGGGAAAGTCAGCTTCAAAGGCTCAGCATCTCCAGAGGTGCCAGGTGCACGACTGAGTCGCGCTCTTGACAGTCAGAATGCAGCAGGCTTTGCCAGCAAAATAGGGATCTCATCTTGGATCGAGCTCAAGCCTCCTTTTACAGAAGACGAATTAAAATATGCAGTCGAAGAAACTTACCGACAACTGATTAATTTCATACCCTTTGATGATCAGAGACTTACAAGTGCTGAATCAAAACTACGCAACTTAGATATCAATTTGGCGGAATTCATAGAAGCCGTCGCGATGAGCGATGCATTCCAGCAAAGGCTTTCGCGAATTGCCCCCCTACGGGTTGCACCTGCCGCAAGTCTTGCCCTCCTTGGGAAAACGGCTACTCCATCAGAGGTCGCAGAATTCCTGAAGACGCGAGCTGAAGAAGGGCAACGACAGGCCATTAAGAACATGATGAAACGTCGCAACCCTGAAGACTGCAATCGCCTGCTCCAAGTCAAGCTCAGTTCTTTCTCTGGAAGGAAACCCTTCAGCAATTTGAAGAAGATGAGAGGAGAGCAAATCCTTGCTCCCACCCAGCTCACCACCGGCCCGCAGCTGGAAGCTTTAGTTCTTCCCTCTAAGGAAAACTTAGCCTCCCAATCTGACTCAAATACAAGTCGATCCATCCGCAACCTCACTTTTACATCCTCAATTCTGGGGAAGCAAAAGTCTGGCTTAGCCAATGCCCTTCAAACGCAAGACGCAAGTGGTTTCACACGTAGAGGCGGAATCTCCTCCTCCATTCAACTTAAGCCGCCGTTTAGCGAGGAAGAGCTACAAATAGCGATCTCAGAAACTTACAGACAACTTCTAAATCGCATACCTCTCGACACTGAGCGCTTAATCACAGCTGAATCACAATTGCGCAATAAGGAAGTTGACCTCTCAGGATTTGTGAAATCCGTAGCCCTGAGTGAAGCTTTTCAAAACCGCTTATCCAGCATGTCTCCTCTTCGCGCAGCAGCGGCGGCAGGACTTGCATTACTCGGCCGCGCGAGCACACCAGCAGAAGTCTCGGAATTTTTAATCACCCGCGCACGAGACGGTCAACCTCAGGCCACTCTTGACTTGCTCAACAAAAGGAAGCAAGAAGAGGCAGATGATGTCCCACAAATTAACGGCATGACCACTTCGGCAGGGCAAGACCAAGCCACAATGATCCGCACGTCGATGCTTTACCGAGGCAACGCAGGACTTAATCCACCCACAGACTCACCATTATGAGTTTTCCTCATCGAGCCAGGACATAGCCAAACAACAACCAGCAACTAACAGCGATTGGATACATTGACTAATTAAACCCAAATAAGGAATATTTACCCCTAACAGCAAAACAAACGCATAAAATTCACAACAAACAAACAAATAAACATTACCCCTCCAAAGAAGGTGCTCGAAAATCAATACTCTGACTCTCCAAAACGGAAGATCACAAGGCTTGAAACACGCGAAACAACCTTCTGCATTTCGCATTTGCGAATTGAGCAGTATCGCCCATGAACTTCTTAATACAAGGCGACTCGCAACCAGCTCGGCAGCAATGAAGATCTGTTACCGACTCAGAGGCGATTCTGACTGTTGAAGGAGAATAAAGAGGCGAAAGTTGGATACGGCTGCCGCCACTTCCAACTTCTTCGAGAAAGGTCAACAGATACAACATCTGCACCCTTTTCGACCTGGATTCCCCGTCCAACCCCCAAGCAGCCCTTAAGCTGCTTACCGATCTCTTTGAGATCACCAAATACACCCCACATTCACCGGCATATCGGCCTCCTTCGGGCGGCCGCTTGTTTCGAGGTAGAACTGCATGAGCATCGTCTCCAACTCGATCATCAACGCGGACGCCGAAGCCCGCTATCTCAATCCTGGCGAATTGGACCAGATCAAGTCCTTTGTCAGTGGCGGACAACGCCGTTTGCGTGTCGCCCAGGTTCTCAGCGAGAGCCGTGAGCGCATCGTCAAAACAGCAGGTGGTCAGCTGTTCCAGAAACGTCCCGATGTCATTTCCCCTGGTGGCAATGCCTACGGTCAAGAGATGACCGCAACCTGTTTGCGTGACATGGATTACTACCTCCGTCTTGTCACCTACGGAGTCGTTGCTGGCGATGTCACTCCGATCGAAGAGATTGGCGTGATTGGTGCCCGTGAGCTTTATCGCTCGCTCGGCACACCTCTTGAAGCCCTGGCTGAGTCAGTGCGCGAAATGAAATCAGTTGCCATGAGTATCCTCACGGGCTCAGATGCCGAAGAGGCTGGCTTCTATTTCGATTACGTGATCGGCGCTCTCGCCTGAATCATCGGAATCACCAATCTTCCACGCCACTTCATCTGATCCATGCAAGACGCGATCACCAACGTTATTAACAAGTCCGACGTTCAAGGCTTGTATTTGGACACCACGTCCATGACCAGCCTCGAGCAGTATTTCACCAGTGGTGAGCTGAGAGTGAAAGCTGCAGCAACGATCAGTGCCAATGCTTCTTCAATCATTAAAGAAGCTGTAGCCAAATCCCTGCTGTACTCGGACATCACACGTCCAGGCGGCAACATGTACACCACGCGTCGCTACGCAGCTTGCATCCGCGACCTGGATTACTACTTGCGCTATTCCACCTACGCGATGCTCGCTGGTGACACCTCCATCCTTGATGAGCGTGTTCTGAACGGCCTCAAAGAGACCTACAACTCCTTGGGAGTGCCGATCGGCGCAACCGTCCAGGCCATCCAAGCCATGAAAGAAGTCACCGCTTCCCTGGTCGGCCCTGATGCTGGAAAAGAGATGGGTGTCTACTTCGACTACATCTGTTCTGGACTCGGCAACTGATGCGTCTCTTCAAGGTCACAGCCTGCATCCCCTCACCTGAGAAGGTCCGTTCGCAGCGAGAGTTGCAGAACACTTTTTTCACCAAGTGGGTTCCCTACGAGAGCTGGTTCGCTGAACAACAGCGAATCCAGAAGCAAGGTGGCCGCATCATCAAAGTTGAACTTTGTACAGGTGGCCTTCAGGTCAACGTTGGGAATTAATCACCAACGCGTTTCAATGCATCACATCAACCCGGCCTAGGTCGGGTTTTTTATTGTTTTGGCTTGGCAAAACGTTCAGAGGGCGGCTCAATAGAAGCCGGACTCTTCATCTCTAGATCTCTTGAGCGACACCAGCGTGACCTCCAGAAGGAGCCGACCCACGCGGAAGGGGGCTCTTAAAAGCCCTAAGGATTCAGCATCCAATCCGCATGGATTCTGGCAACGTTTGTTACCTCTCAATTGGTCTCTTTGGCCAACAGAGGCAAGGCTGCTCCTGAGTCTCACTGCCATCTGGTGTGTTGCTGGATTATTGGTCTTGGCATCGGCGAGCTGGTGGGTTGCTGCTCGCGAACAGGGAGAAGGGGCTTACTACCTCAAACGCCAACTGGTCTGGATGGTGGCTAGCTGGAGCCTGATGACGTTCGTTGCGTCCACAACACTGAGACGTTGGCTCAAAATCGCCGGCCCTGGTCTCTGGATCGGCTGTCTGATGGTGGCTGCCACCTTGGTGATGGGCACCACGGTGAATGGAGCAAGTCGGTGGCTGGTGATTGGTCCTATCCAGATCCAACCATCAGAGTTGATTAAACCGTTTGTGGTTCTTCAGGCTGCCAATCTCTTCGCCCATTGGAAGCGGAACGCACTCGATCAAAAGCTGCTCTGGCTATCAAGCTTCGCCATCCTCGTTCTGCTGATCCTCAAACAGCCGAATCTCAGTACAGCATCACTGATCGGTCTGTTGATCTGGTTAATGGCATTCTCTGCAGGGCTTCCCTTGCTTCAACTGTTTGGGACCGCACTAGCTGGAGGCATGCTCGGAATCAGCAGCATCCTGATTAATGAATACCAACGCATCAGGGTGATCTCGTTTCTGAATCCTTGGAATGATCCCCAGGGTGATGGATATCAACTCATTCAAAGCCTGCTCGCGATTGGATCAGGTGGGATTTTTGGGCAGGGATTCGGCCTATCAACCCAGAAACTGCAATATCTGCCCATCCAAAGCACAGATTTCATCTTCGCTGTCTATGCCGAAGAGTTCGGTTTCGTGGGGTCTGTGATGTTGCTGGTGTTTTTGATGCTGATGGGCTTCTTGGGGCTTCGTGTTGCTTTGCGCTGCCGAAGCAACCAGGCAAGGCTTACCGCCATTGGCTGTTCAACCCTTCTCGTAGGACAGTCACTGATGAATATTGCCGTGGCCTCCGGAGCCATGCCCACAACAGGCCTCCCCCTTCCTCTGGTCAGCTACGGAGGAAATTCATTGCTCTCCAGCATGGTGATTATTGGCTTATTAATCCGATGCTCACTCGAATCCACAGGCTTAATCGGTGGTCGCAGCCTCCGCGAGCAACAGCGCGGTGGATAAGGTGAACTTGAATTGATCCCGGTCGCACCGGTACAACCATTTCCTCATTCGAGCTGGCACTGTCCGACCTTGCCCGCAACAGCGAGCAACTGCTCAACCATGCGCTACAGCAGCCTGGTCCAATCACTGTGGCTCTTGTCTTTGCAGGAGGAGCTTTAACGAGCCTGGGCCCCTGTTCCCTCTCTTTGCTACCTGTCACCCTCGCGTACCTAGCCGGCTTCGAGAACAAGCAAAAACCTTGGCAACGCAGTCTTTCCTTTTGCGCTGGCATCGTGGGAGCCCTGGTTGTGCTTGGAAGCCTGAGTGGATTGCTGGGCCGCATCTACGGTCAAGTTCCTGGTTTGGTACCAACCCTTGTTGCGGTCCTAGCAATGGTGATGGGGCTCAATCTTCTCGGCGTGGTTCGAATCCCCCTTCCCGCAGGGCCAGACCCCATGCGTTGGACAAGCAAGGTGCCCGCTCCGCTAGCCCCTGTTGCGGCCGGATTAGCGTTTGGTCTCGCTGCTTCACCCTGCACAACTCCGGTACTGGCTGTGCTACTTGGCTGGATTGCAAGCACGGGACGTCCCCTCCTCGGGGTGCTGATGCTCACAAGCTTCGGGATTGGTCAAGTCCTACCTCTCCTCCTTGCAGGCAACTTGGCAGCCTCACTACCACGGTTGCTGGCGTTACGGCCCATCGGCCGCTGGGTTCCTCCCATCAGTGGGGTGATCCTGTTTGCCACAGGCACGCTCACCTTGTTAGCGAGATTGACCTGATCTGATGCCTGCACTGCGCCGACTCTTTGCCCTGCTTTCGGATCTTCGATTAGCGATCCTGCTCCTTCTGCTGATTGCGGGAGCAAGCGCCCTTGGGACCATTCTTCCCCAGAACGAAGCGCCTGATTTGTATCTCGAGCGATTCAATGCAGACCCATGGCTGGGAATGATCAATGGCGAACAGATGTTGCAACTGCAGTTGGACAGCATCTATTCCAGCGTGTGGTTTTTAAGCCTTTTGGCTTGGCTGGGATTGGCCTTGATCTTGTGCAGCTGGCGTCGTCAATGGCCAGCACTACTCGCCACGATGCGCTGGATTGACTACCGCCAACCCAGACAACTGAGCAAGTTGGCGTTGGCCGAATCAATTCACTGTTCCAACGGTGAGTCGGCCTTAGACACACTGAGTGAGCAACTCCAAAAGCAAGGCTGGCAGGTCCAAAGGCAAGAGGCTCGCCTCGCGGCGCGGCGTGGCGTGATTGGCAAGGTTGGCCCCTTATTGGTCCACACCGGCTTGGTGCTGCTGCTAATCGGTGCTGCATGGGGAGCACTTTCTGGAAACCGCTTGGAACGCTTCCTTGCGCCCGGCCGAGCTCTCGACCTGCTTGACCCATCTGGCAACAACCGGCTTTCGCTCACCCTCGAACGCTTCGCGATTGAGCGTGATCCGGCGGGACGCACCGAACAATTCCGATCAACCCTGAGACTTGATCCTCCAGGAGGGCCTTCAGAGCAGCGCATGATCAGCGTGAATCATCCGCTCCGCTATCGAGGGATGACTGTTTATCAAGCGGATTGGTCGCTAGCTGCGATCACCGTGCAGATCGGCAAGAGTCCTGAACTGCAATTACCTCTCCGTAGTTTTCCCGAGCTCGGGGAACAAATTTGGGGTCTGGTGCTTCCCACACGGCCAGACGGATCCGAACCTGTGCTGATGAGCACAAGCAGTGAACAGGGCCCTGTTCAGGTGTTCGATGCAGACGGATCTCTGCTGGGCAACCTGCGACCTGGCGGGGCATCCACTGAAATCAAAGGACTGCCCCTGAGAGTGGCCGACATCATGCCTGCCAGCGGACTGCTCCTTAAGCGTGACCCAGGTGTCCCTCTCGTTTATGCAGGTTTCGCGATCACACTGCTTGGCGGAGGCCTCAGCTTGATCGCAACCCGACAGCTCTGGGCCGTACTCGACCCGCCACCATTTCAGCCATCCAACAGACAGCTGCACATTGGCGGACTTTGCAATCGAAATCTCGCTGGCTTTGCGGCCGAATTGCCAATCCTGATCAGCAGGATTGACGGGTCCCGTGACTGACTCTTACAACCGTATGAACATTGCCACGAGGGTTGAAATCAGCTTCGAGCTGCATCCAAACGGGGGCACAGGCCGCGACTAAATCATCAAGAATTTTGTTCGCCACCTCTTCATGGGAGATCGAAGTGTTGCGAAAGTGATTGATATACAACTTGATCGCTTTCAGCTCGACCACTCGCGGTCCGGGCTGATAAATCAAGCGCAATACCGCGAAGTCCGGATAACCAGAAAAGGGGCAAAGGCAAGTAAATTCAGGCAATTCGATCGACACCTCATAGGGGCGCCCTGGCCTTGGGTTGTCGAAACAGATCAACTCCGCATTTGCAATAGCTCTTTCGCCATACAGCGGAGTTTTGGTGAGCTCAGTGCCGGGATTGTTCATCGAACGAATACGGAAAACTCCAGCGCCCGACCCTAAAGCCAGCCCTCCAAAACTGTTGAGTGGAGCTCAGCGCTGCTTGATTTGGTATCAACACGTACAACCTATAAACAGGAATGCAGGCCTAATAGGGGGGTGTTGGACTTGCTTGCAATGGATCTCAGTCTGATTACCGAGGGACAGGCTCTCCGTCTACAGCCTGAGAGCGTTCACGGCATGTTGTGGCTTCAAACTCACTTCGAAAAGTCCCATTGGGAGCTACTCGCTGAGGGCCTTGCCACGGTGAGTCAGTCGAATGTCGATGAGTTGATCAAGGATGCCTCAAACGCCGGATTGAACCTTTCTCCTCTCCCGGCCCTGTCATCTCAGCTCAATTCCTGACACACTCAAGAGAACGATCACTCAACAATCCATGAAAAAGGTCGAAGCCGTCATCCGTCCCTTCAAACTTGAGGACGTCAAATTAGCTTTGGTTAATGCCGGCATCGTGGGCATGACCGTGAGCGAAGTGCGCGGATTCGGTCGTCAGAAGGGGCAAGTAGAGCGATATCGCGGTTCTGAATTCACTGTTGAATTTCTGCAGAAGCTGAAAGTTGACGTTGTGATCGACGATGACCGCGTTGAAGCTGTGATTAACGCCATTGCGGAAGCAGCAAAAACGGGAGAAATCGGCGACGGCAAGATTTTTGTTTCTTCTGTCGACACCGTCGTACGGATTCGCACCGGCGATCGTGACAGTTCAGCCCTCTGATCTCAGGGTGTCCTGAATCACCTCTCGAATCTTTTCATCAGAAATCTGATGTGGCTCAAGCTCGCTTAACCACAACAGATATTCGTGGTTGCCGGCGGGACCTGTTATCGGCGATCCCACAACTCCCAGGGCGTTCCAGCCCAGGGAGTGTGCGGAATCGATCACTGAGGCAATCGCATCCCTGTGAGCCAAGCCATCTCGCACCACCCCGCCTTTACCTACCCGATCGCGACCCACTTCAAACTGAGGCTTCACCAACACCAATGCTTCGCTCCCCCGCGGTTCCAGCAAGGCGCGAATAGCTGGAAGGACAAGAGACAAGGAAATAAACGACACATCTGCAACAGCCAGAGTGGGGAGGTCGTCTTCAGGCCCATAGAGCTCAGTTGCGGTCAGTCGGCGCAAATTGGTGCGCTCTTTAAGGACAACGCGTTCATCAATGCGCAAACTCCAGGCCGTCTGGCCATAGCCAACGTCGATGCCATAAACCCGACGAGCTCCGTGTTGCAGCAAGCAATCGGTGAAGCCACCCGTCGAAATCCCTCCGTCAAGACAGGTGCGCCCCTCCACCGAGACAGGGAAAGCCTCCAACGCTGCCAGCAACTTTTCACCACCTCTAGACACAAACCGAGGAGGCTGCTCCACAATCAATTCGAGATCGATCAAAACGGTTTGACCTGGCTTGTCGAGCAGCTGCCCCCGATGATCTCTGACCTTGCCGGCGCGGATGAGCTGTTGCGCTTGCTGACGGGATGCAGCCAACCCCAACGTCAGCATGTGGAGATCTAAACGCTGTTTACGAACCATTTCGACATAAAAGCACCGTGAAACCGAAACAAATACCGGAGTTCCACCCGGAGTTCCGCAGACCTCCCTGAAGATCTTCGCAAGCCGCACGCAAGTCCGTGTCAGCCAACAACGTCTTCAACATCAAAAGCGGACGCCGCCAGTCCCTTCGAGCCAAATTTTGTCGCAAGTCCAGCGAGGCGTCGAACCGCGTACTTGAGCTACTGGCCCCTGGGTCTTTTGTCACGCTCGACAATCACCCCCAAGATCTCCCTCCCTTTCAAGTCATTGAATGTCGTGGGGGCCTCTGCTGGGTGCGTCAGCAAGCCTGGGGACAGAACGTTCAGTGGGAAGTTGAGCATCGCCGCCTCACATCGGCTTAGAGCTAATCGCAATGTCCAAGCCTTCAGCGCCATACATTGGTTGAGTTGTCGCCACGCGCTGGCCCTTGATCGAGAGATACACCCTGCCCGAGATGGGCGAGATCTGGACAGACCGTGCCAAATACCAAAGTTGGCTGGATGTTGAGGTTGCTGCCTGTGAGGCCAACTGCAGGCTTGGTCGTGTCCCACAGGATGCGATGCAAACGATTCGCGAACAGTCGGCGTTTGAACCGGAGCGGATCCTTGAGATCGAGGCCGAGGTCCGTCACGACGTGATCGCTTTCTTGACCAATGTGAATGAGCACGTTGGCGATGCAGGACGGTACATCCACGTCGGCATGACCAGTAGCGACGTTCTTGATACAGGCCTGGCGCTGCAGTTGAAAGCCTCAGTCGTTCTTCTGCGCCAGGAGTTGGCTGCCTTGGACGACGCGATTGCCAAGCTGGCGGCCGCACACAAAGCCACCGTGATGATCGGCCGTTCTCACGCGATCCATGGAGAACCGATCACCTTTGGCTTCAAGTTGGCTGGCTGGTTGGCCGAAACCCGCCGCAATAGTGAGCGTCTGGCTCGCCTAGAGCGTGATGTAGCCGTAGGCCAAGTAAGCGGGGCCATGGGCACCTACGCCAATACGGACCCAGAGGTGGAAAAGCTCACCTGCGAGATTCTCGGCCTCAGTCCCGACACGGCAAGCACTCAAGTGATCTCCCGCGATCGCCATGCCGACTACGTACAAATCCTCGCCCTGGTTGGAGCCTCGCTCGATCGCTTCGCGACCGAGATTCGCAACCTGCAGCGCACTGATGTTCTTGAGGTCGAAGAAAGCTTCGCCAAGGGACAGAAAGGAAGCTCGGCCATGCCCCATAAACGCAACCCGATTCGCAGCGAGCGCATCAGCGGATTAGCGCGCGTGCTGCGTAGCTATGTGGTGGCGGCTCTGGAAAACGTGGCTCTCTGGCACGAACGTGACATCAGCCACAGTTCAACGGAACGGATGATGCTGCCGGACTGCTCTGTGACCCTGCACTTCATGCTGCGAGAGATGACCGCCGTCATCTCTGGCCTTGGGGTTTACCCAGACAACATGATCCGCAACATGAATGTCTACGGAGGGGTGGTCTTCAGCCAGCGGGTACTGCTCGCCCTCGTGGATGGGGGTATGAGCCGGGAGGATGCTTACGAAGTGGTGCAACGCAACGCCCACAGCGCTTGGAACACCAATGGAGGTGACTTCCGCGCCAACCTTCAAAGCGATCCCGAGGTGAGCAACAAGCTCAATGCTGACCAACTAGCGGAGTGTTTCAGCACCCAGCTACACCAAGCCAACCTAGGAGTCGTCTGGGACCGACTCGGCCTCTGAGTCAATGTTCTGGACTCCCTATGCCGACTGGATTTATGTGGTTGTAAGCGTGAGCGGGATGCTACTCATCATCGTGCTGGTGCTTCGCCCTGAGGCAAAGTCATGACCCAAACAACAAGGACTGAACACGACAGCATGGGGCCTGTAGAGGTGCCGGCCAAAGCCCTCTGGGGGGCACAGACCCAGCGATCCCTGCAGAACTTCGCCATCAGCGATGACCGCATTCCTGTTGATCTGATCCATGCCTTAGCGCAAATCAAACAGGCGGCAGCGATCGTGAACGCTCGCCTGGGGGTGTTGGATCACAACCGACGCGACCTGATCGTGAAGGTGGCGGCCGACATAGCCGAGGGGCGTCACGACGATCAGTTCCCCCTAAGGGTTTGGCAAACCGGTAGCGGCACCCAAACAAACATGAATGTCAATGAGGTGATCAGCAACCTCGTATCGCGAAGCGAGGGGGAGCCATTAGGCAGCCATCAGCCAGTACACCCCAACGATCACGTCAACCGCTCGCAGTCCACCAACGACGCCTTCCCCGCAGCGATCCACATCGCTGCAGCAGCAGGCATCCAACACCGACTGTTGCCGGAAGTCCAACAACTCAGCGAGGCGTTTGCCACCAAGAGTGAGGCCTGGAGAGACATCGTGAAGATTGGCCGGACCCACCTACAGGATGCTGTGCCGCTGACCCTTGGCCAAGAAGCTTCTGCTTGGCGCGATCAACTCAGCAGTGCCAGGGACCGAATCGAAACATCGCTGCAGGAGCTGTACCCGCTCCCGCTAGGCGGCACCGCGGTTGGAACGGGCCTCAATGCCCCGGAAGGCTTCGCCGCTCAGGCAGCGACTGAACTGGCACGCCTAAGCGGGTTGCCCTTGACCTCGGCTCCGAACAAGTTTGCTGTGATGGCAAGCCATGACGGCCTGGTGAATGCCATGGGCCAGCTGCGACTCCTCGCGGTGAGCTTGCTAAAGATCGCCAACGACCTCCGTCTCCTTGCCTGCGGCCCACGCGCTGGGCTAGC
>NZ_JAKUHK010000030.1:0-12945 GCF_023630655.1 Synechococcus sp. MU1655
ACGTTTAAACGTAAATCTTAATGGCTGAGGATGTGAAAAAACCGACTTAAATAAAACTTTGCGAGAGCAAAACTTCCTTATTTGAGTAATATGTTTGATTCAGCTGATATTCGTTGTTTTGATATTTTCTCAATGGCTGGACATGCGTTCACGTTTATCAATGTGATCATCGCTCTTTCTGGTCGATGATCAATGATGTGTTTGCACACAATGTCCTAATAGTCACTGCTTGAGGTTGTTTGGACTTTCCCTGTGAATGCCTTGGCCTTGGAGCAGGTGGTGGATCGCTGCGCAGACCTTGGTGAGGTGAGTATTGATCCTTCTATGGCAAATCCACAAGCGCGGTCGTTGTTAATCGCGATCAACGTCGGTCGAAATAGTTCAAGCCTTTACACCATTTCAGTTGGAACGGCTTGCAGGAGTGAGTTTTGGGCAGAGGATGCAACAACCTATCGACGCAATCATCCTCACTTTCTTGATTCAAGCTGTGTGATGCTGACTCCTTCAGCGTTGGATAGCCTGGTTTGTCAACGCATCACTGATGACAAAGCTTTCGCTTGATGTCAATCCGCTGGTCTAGTTGGCCAGTCGTTTCTAATTTCAGATCAGTGTGCGTCTGGATTGGCGTTTGATGCCCTCTCCCAAGCCGAGACGCATTGTGCCGAGTCGTTCCTTAGAGCGATTTGTCGGCAGATGGTTGGTTGCGATCCCAGTGGCTTTGGCTCCAGCCTGGCTTTCTGCAGAACTGTTCCGTCTTCCCGCCGGGAGGGTGTGTGCAGCGATGAATCGCTCGTTGCAAGAGCAAGTTTCAAGTTCTGTGGCCAAGCGGTTGGATCAGGACTGTGGTCAAGCCATCGATGAAAGCGTTGATTTTTGGCTTCTCTGGTTCATTTGGGCTCTCTTGATTCGATCGAGCTATCGCTACTGGCCTTTATTGGTTTCGATGGTGGTTGAGGGTGAAAAACATGATTTTTAGTGTTTTGCTTGGGGGCATTGATTGAGAATCGCTTTAGAAGGAATGGACTTGATTCGTCCAAGCTAGTTGAATGCTTTTGATTCTTTGAGGTGATTGATCAAGTTTTTGGGTTCACAGTGGTGTCTTTGACAACACTCTGATGCTCAGTTCTTGGAACAGGGAAACCCTGTAGTTTCTGGAATTCGGCCACTGATCCCCTCTGGGGCAGGTTTGACTCGCGAGATAGCAAGTGAGCTCTCGCTCATCCAGGCCTTACAAGCGGATGAATCGATTAGCTTTGGTTTTGATGATGCCCAATGGCATTTCATCTTCATCCTCTGTTGATGGAATGTCTCGCCACACGAGAAGCATGACGAACAGCACCCCCACGATCCTGATCTGGGTCAACCAATACCTTAAATATCAGCAGTACATCGAGCAGGGTCTAAGTGATGAGGCCTCATGCTTGAAAAAAGAAATTGATGAAGCACTCCCTTTGATTGATTTGACCTGGAAAGACTTAGAGCAAGCTGCATTCGAAATGTCCAACTCATAGCGTGGATCTTTGTTTGCGCAGGTTCCCTTAAGACTTCGCCGTCTTACTTCTTTCCATGCAGTTCTCTGAACTCTTCGAGTTTATCGAGATCTTTTTGTTCATCTACGCTGTAATCAGTAAGGATGAGTGCCTTCCCAATCGTTCCAAGGGCGTATTCAAGACGATCGAGATTTTTGCGTCCCTCTTTATCAGACCGAGCGGCTCGAATTACATTAGGCGTTAGCTGATCCGCAAGTTTTTCCATCTCATTGGCAATGGCGCGTGCTTGATCGAGAGGTGTTGTCATGGAGATCCTGAAATTCTGCGTCGGTAGCCTTTGGCAATTATAAATTAGTTGCGAAATATTCTTAATCTCAAACCTTGGTAAATCCTTTTAAAATAATATTGACTCAATCTTTGCTGGCTTTGCTTGGTTTGTTCTTTTGCAACTCCTGTCGCAACGACCTACATGGCATGGGCGTTGCAATAGCTTGCGGGCTTTAGGGCTCTGAAACTCTCCTTTTCAGGTTCAGAACCACCGGGGGTGCTATGAGTTTGTTTGTTGATCCTGCCATGATCGCTCAACGTGAGTAAGTTGAGTGAAGACCTGTTCGGATTAGCAGCAAAGCACTATGGCGTCATATTCATTTGATGTGGTTTCCGATTTTGACCGCCAGGAGCTGGTCAATACTTTGGATCAAGTTCGACGAGATGTTGGCAATCGCTACGACCTTAAGGATTCAGGTACAGAGATTGAACTGGCGGAAACGGAAGTGGTTATCACCACAGCTAGTGACATGACATTGCAAGCTGTTGAAGATATTTTGAGGACTAAAGCAACGAAGCGAGATCTTTCTCTCAAGATTTTTGACTTCCAAACTCCTGAAGCTGTTGGGGGGAATCGTGTGAAGCAGGTTATTCAATTGCGCAAGGGGCTCAGTCAAGAGCTTGCTAAAAAGCTCAGCAAAATGGTCCGCGATGAATTGAAGAAGGTCACGGTTGCGATTCAAGGGGAAAGCCTTCGTGTCACGGGTAAGAGTAAGGATGACCTTCAGGCTGCAATTCAACTCGTGAAAAGCAAGGAAGAAGAGTTAGATGTTCCGCTTCAATTTGAAAATTATCGCTGAATTTCAGTTTCTGCTCAGATTTTCGTTTGAAGTTGGTGGTCCTTAGTATGACTTGTTGCCAGCCAATTAGAACGTCCTGTTGATCAGGCTATTGTGGTGCAATTTGTCTTGGCGGCACGCTTTTGAGAGGGAAATTAGCGATCTCTGGGCTTGTTCTTGGTGTTTTGATGCGGCAGGGGAATCATTCCTTTTGATGTTGGTGTCGTCCCTCAGGAGCTTGTTTCTATGAACGATTTGATGGTATTTAATGGCCTTTTGATTCTTTTGTGTGTGTCGACTAAGTTTGCGTGGTTTTGCCCGATCGTTGAGTATCTGTCCTCAATTAAACCTTAACTCTCATCCTTCTGCGGCTGATTTGGCGGGACAATGGCTGAAAGTGATGGCTCATTGGTGGCATTAACCACGGCATTGAATTCTGCTTATGGCAATGGAATCGCCGTTCCAGGCTCTGGTTTTCTCTTGAATCATGAGCTGGCAGACTTTAGCGCCAAGCCTGGTGTTCCTAATGCCTATGGCTTGGCAGAGGGGAGCAAAATGCAGTTGCTCTACGTCGAAGACCCCTCAGCTTAATGATGCCCACAATTGTGCTGAATCAAGAGGTTAATTCTTGGTTGGCGACGGGGAACCCTGGTGGGAGCAGGATTATGACGACTGTTCTGCAGGCGCTTTTAAATCGGATTGTTCATGGTCTCTATCTTGCGACAAGTGTCGCTACACCCAGGATTCATCGTCAGCTTTGGCCTGATTCCTTGCAGCTTGAGCAGGGATTCAGTCCCGACACTCTTGAGCTCCTAAAACAATGAAGCCATGCATTGCGGTTCACTCGCTCCATGGGTTCCGCAAACAGGGTGGAGGCGAAACTCAATAGCGGTAGTTATGGAGTGGCTGATCCTCGCGGGGCGGAAGGAGCTGTCGTAGCTGAACAACCTTAAAAAAGTTGTGTGCCAAATTGTAATGAAAAACTATTGTCTATTTGTGGAGTGGTTAATGCATTGTAAATGAGTTGTCCATTGAGCGATGTGAAAAGCTTTTTGTTTCCGAATGGATAGATTTTGATTGTTCCTGAGAAGTTATTGCTCGGAGACACTCCGTCAACATAGGAGCCTGTAAATTGATTGCTTAGCGAAAGATTAAAGAAGTTGTTTGGCACCCAGTCGAAACCAATTCGGGCACTACTTCCAAAGTAAGTGTTGCCACAGTATTGATCAGTATTGCAACCAGGGCCTCCCCAGACACTCTGTGCAGCGGGTCCTGCCGAGAAGTTGAGTGTTGTTGTATCAGTTTTAATGAGGTCATATCCAAGCCCAATCGAGTTGATAAGATTGTTTTTACCAACTTGATTCAGCATGTCGTACTCATAGATATTTGATGCATAGGCGCTTAACTTTCCTGAGAATGTGTATGAATATCGTAAGTCGATTTGCCCTTGGTTGGTGTCTGTAGATCCTTTTTTCTGATCCTCGCTTCTTGAAAAATCATATTCTGTATTGGCTTTAAAGGAAAGCAGGTTTACCTCATCCTTGTATTGTGTAATCAGTTGAGATGTACTATCGAGATCATAGTCTTGGTCTGTATTTGAGCCTGTTACCCCAGCTGAGAAGCTTCCTGTCCAGCGCTTTTTTTTTGGTTTTGCTTTCAGAGAATTGGCTTGAATTTCCAGTCTTCCAAGGCTGGGATGATTGATGATTGTTGTTTGCTCATTGCTTTCGCTTTTTATCAATGTTCCTTTTATTTTGTCGCCGTTGCTGAGGGTTAAGGTCACTGTTTCTGCGATGCTACTCCTTGAACTGCAATCGAGAAGCAGCATTGCTGTTGCATTACAGGCAATCGAGAGGCATACGGTTTGTCTCAAGATATAGAGCAGGCTGGTTGCTTGTATCCCCATGCGAACTTATATAGAAAGGTTGATTTGAGCTCCTGTTGCCCAGATTGTTGATTGAGATCCTACCCCAGAGGGGTTGATGATCCATTGCATGAGCGGCTGTATTTGTAGGCGCTCAGAGATTTGTATCTTGTAGTTGAGTTCGATGACCCCTTCGTAGCTTTGGTCGGGGGTAATGCTGCGACTGAATCCGCTTCGGTTTAAGCCTATTGCCAGTACATCTTGAGGCCTGCCATGCAAGATGCCTTGGCTGAGCAGTCCTGCAGCTGTATAGCTTGCTAGTGGATTGTTGTTTGGATCGAGACTGAAGTTGCTAGAGATCCAGATCCTGCTGTCTTTCCCAATCGGTAGGGATATTGGCCAAGTGACTGCTCCGTAAATGCCTCGATTGGTACCCTCGCCCATATTTTTGTTCGAGCTTACGTCCAAGTTGGTAGTTGAAATGTAGCCGCCCAATTGAATGAGCGGGTCGGGCATGTTTTGTTCTCCTTCCTCTGTTGTTGTTTGTTTCGCATTGGCTAACGGATTGATTGACCACTGGACAAGTTGTAGATTGCCTTCGAGCTTCGGTGTTAGTGGCGTAACTCCTAGAGAGCCCGCAATTTGACGGGTCTTGTCTAAGTTGTAGTAGGCATAATCAAGGCTTCCTAGTTGATTGTGGTGCAAGCCTATTTGTGCTCCTGTCGCGGTAAGCGGTGTGATTGGATAGCCAATCACGGATAGATTGTAAGGTGTGTCTAATGTGTCGTTTATATAGTAATCTAGGATCGGTATGTCCATTAAATTGTTTCCGATTGCGATTACTCCAGCATTCATGCTCCAATCGAGTTTGTTATCGCCTTCGATTCGCTCTAATGATGCTTGTGTGATCCACATTCCTGTTGGAGTGACCAAGCTTTGCAGTGGATAGTCTGTTCCTAGTTGATCATTGAGATTTGGATTGCCTGCGAACTGACTTAGTCCCAACTGAATTTGCCAGTGATCTAAATCTGTCCAGTTGCTTCGATCTTTGTTGAGGCCCGTGCTGAGGGTGAGTCCCGCGGCAACTTGTTGCATCCAACTACTTGAGGACGGCTCTAGTCCTCCTGCAACTCCAACCAACGGTTGAGCTGTGAAATCCAGATTCAAATCAACCCAAGAGGGTTGTTGTCGAGATGGTTTCGTCTCGTTGGCTTGAGCGCCAGTGACCAATAAAACAAGGCTCAGCATCGCATGGGCGACACATTGACCTTTGATCTTTGTTCGATTCAGGAGATTGCAGCGAAGCTGTCTCGGAAGGCCTGGATGGTCGCGTCGATGTTCTCATCTGAATGAGCAAGCGACGTGAAGCCAGCTTCGAAAGCTGAGGGTGCAAGGTATACACCGCGTTCCAGCATTGCTCTGTGAAGTTGTCCAAATCGAACGGAATCGGTTGCTTTCGCTTCTTCGAAGTTACGGACTGGACCTTCACAAAGGAAGAAACCAAACATGGCTCCAACGCTGCCACCGGTGATTGGAAGCCCCGCTTCTCTGCCTGCATCCAGGATTCCTTGAATTAAGCGTTCGGTTGTGGCAGTGAGCTTTTCGTAACTTCCTGGCTGCTTAAGTAATTCAAGTGTTTTGATTCCAGCCGTCATTGCTAACGGATTGCCACTCAACGTTCCTGCTTGATACATAGGACCCGCTGGGGCGACCATTTCCATGATCTCCTTGCGACCGCCATAGGCACCAACGGGTAAGCCTCCTCCAATCACCTTTCCCATCGTGGTGAGATCGGGAGTTACTCCAAAGTGTGCTTGGGCGCCGCCATAGCTGATGCGGAATCCAGTCATCACTTCGTCGAAGACAAGAAGTGCTCCGTTTTCTTTGGTGAGTTCTCGCAAGCCCTCCAAAAAGCCTGGTTCAGGCGTGGCAACACTCGGTTTGCCTGATTCCCCCGGAGTGCCAAGGAGCACCACAGCCAACACGCTGACAGCTCCGTACAACGATCTGGAATCGGTCAAGCAGCTCTTCGCTGAGAATCCTGACGCTATTGCTGGCGTGATTCTCGAGCCGATTGTGGGCAATGCAGGGTTCATTCAACCTGAACCAGGCTTTTTGGAGGGCTTGCGAGAACTCACCAAAGAAAACGGAGCACTTCTTGTCTTCGACGAAGTGATGACTGGATTCCGCATCAGCTATGGCGGCGCCCAAGCACACTTTGGAGTAACTCCCGATCTCACCACGATGGGAAAGGTGATTGGAGGAGGCTTACCCGTTGGTGCCTATGGCGGTCGCAAGGAGATCATGGAAATGGTCGCCCCAGCGGGTCCTATGTATCAAGCAGGAACGTTGAGTGGCAATCCGTTAGCAATGACGGCTGGAATCAAAACACTTGAATTACTTAAGCAGCCAGGAAGTTACGAAAAGCTCACTGCCACAACCGAACGCTTAATTCAAGGAATCCTGGATGCAGGCAGAGAAGCGGGGCTTCCAATCACCGGTGGCAGCGTTGGAGCCATGTTTGGTTTCTTCCTTTGTGAAGGTCCAGTCCGTAACTTCGAAGAAGCGAAAGCAACCGATTCCGTTCGATTTGGACAACTTCACAGAGCAATGCTGGAACGCGGTGTATACCTTGCACCCTCAGCTTTCGAAGCTGGCTTCACGTCGCTTGCTCATTCAGATGAGAACATCGACGCGACCATCCAGGCCTTCCGAGACAGCTTCGCTGCAATCTCCTGAATCGAACAAAGATCAAAGGTCAATGTGTCGCCCATGCGATGCTGAGCCTTGTTTTATTGGTCACTGGCGCTCAAGCCAACGAGACGAAACCATCTCGACAACAACCCTCTTGGGTTGATTTGAATCTGGATTTCACAGCTCAACCGTTGGTTGGAGTTGCAGGAGGACTAGAGCCGTCCTCAAGTAGTTGGATGCAACAAGTTGCCGCGGGACTCACCCTCAGCACGGGCCTCAACAAAGATCGAAGCAACTGGACAGATTTAGATCACTGGCAAATTCAGTTGGGACTAAGTCAGTTCGCAGGCAATCCAAATCTCAATGATCAACTAGGAACAGACTATCCACTGCAAAGCTTGGTCACTCCAACAGGAATGTGGATCACACAAGCATCATTAGAGCGAATCGAAGGCGATAACAAACTCGATTGGAGCATGAATGCTGGAGTAATCGCAATCGGAAACAATTTAATGGACATACCGATCCTAGATTACTATATAAACGACACATTAGACACACCTTACAATCTATCCGTGATTGGCTATCCAATCACACCGCTTACCGCGACAGGAGCACAAATAGGCTTGCACCACAATCAACTAGGAAGCCTTGATTATGCCTACTACAACTTAGACAAGACCCGTCAAATTGCGGGCTCTCTAGGAGTTACGCCACTAACACCGAAGCTCGAAGGCAATCTACAACTTGTCCAGTGGTCAATCAATCCGTTAGCCAATGCGAAACAAACAACAACAGAGGAAGGAGAACAAAACATGCCCGACCCGCTCATTCAATTGGGCGGCTACATTTCAACTACCAACTTGGACGTAAGCTCGAACAAAAATATGGGCGAGGGTACCAATCGAGGCATTTACGGAGCAGTCACTTGGCCAATATCCCTACCGATTGGGAAAGACAGCAGGATCTGGATCTCTAGCAACTTCAGTCTCGATCCAAACAACAATCCACTAGCAAGCTATACAGCTGCAGGACTGCTCAGCCAAGGCATCTTGCATGGCAGGCCTCAAGATGTACTGGCAATAGGCTTAAACCGAAGCGGATTCAGTCGCAGCATTACCCCCGACCAAAGCTACGAAGGGGTCATCGAACTCAACTACAAGATACAAATCTCTGAGCGCCTACAAATACAGCCGCTCATGCAATGGATCATCAACCCCTCTGGGGTAGGATCTCAATCAACAATCTGGGCAACAGGAGCTCAAATCAACCTTTCTATATAAGTTCGCATGGGGATACAAGCAACCAGCCTGCTCTATATCTTGAGACAAACCGTATGCCTCTCGATTGCCTGTAATGCAACAGCAATGCTGCTTCTCGATTGCAGTTCAAGGAGTAGCATCGCAGAAACAGTGACCTTAACCCTCAGCAACGGCGACAAAATAAAAGGAACATTGATAAAAAGCGAAAGCAATGAGCAAACAACAATCATCAATCATCCCAGCCTTGGAAGACTGGAAATTCAAGCCAATTCTCTGAAAGCAAAACCAAAAAAAAAGCGCTGGACAGGAAGCTTCTCAGCTGGGGTAACAGGCTCAAATACAGACCAAGACTATGATCTCGATAGTACATCTCAACTGATTACACAATACAAGGATGAGGTAAACCTGCTTTCCTTTAAAGCCAATACAGAATATGATTTTTCAAGAAGCGAGGATCAGAAAAAAGGATCTACAGACACCAACCAAGGGCAAATCGACTTACGATATTCATACACATTCTCAGGAAAGTTAAGCGCCTATGCATCAAATATCTATGAGTACGACATGCTGAATCAAGTTGGTAAAAACAATCTTATCAACTCGATTGGGCTTGGATATGACCTCATTAAAACTGATACAACAACACTCAACTTCTCGGCAGGACCCGCTGCACAGAGTGTCTGGGGAGGCCCTGGTTGCAATACTGATCAATACTGTGGCAACACTTACTTTGGAAGTAGTGCCCGAATTGGTTTCGACTGGGTGCCAAACAACTTCTTTAATCTTTCGCTAAGCAATCAATTTACAGGCTCCTATGTTGACGGAGTGTCTCCGAGCAATAACTTCTCAGGAACAATCAAAATCTATCCATTCGGAAACAAAAAGCTTTTCACATCGCTCAATGGACAACTCATTTACAATGCATTAACCACTCCACAAATAGACAATAGTTTTTCATTACAATTTGGCACACAACTTTTTTAAGGTTGTTCAGCTACGACAGCTCCTTCCGCCCCGCGAGGATCAGCCACTCCATAACTACCGCTATTGAGTTTCGCCTCCACCCTGTTTGCGGAACCCATGGAGCGAGTGAACCGCAATGCATGGCTTCATTGTTTTAGGAGCTCAAGAGTGTCGGGACTGAATCCCTGCTCAAGCTGCAAGGAATCAGGCCAAAGCTGACGATGAATCCTGGGTGTAGCGACACTTGTCGCAAGATAGAGACCATGAACAATCCGATTTAAAAGCGCCTGCAGAACAGTCGTCATAATCCTGCTCCCACCAGGGTTCCCCGTCGCCAACCAAGAATTAACCTCTTGATTCAGCACAATTGTGGGCATCATTAAGCTGAGGGGTCTTCGACGTAGAGCAACTGCATTTTGCTCCCCTCTGCCAAGCCATAGGCATTAGGAACACCAGGCTTGGCGCTAAAGTCTGCCAGCTCATGATTCAAGAGAAAACCAGAGCCTGGAACGGCGATTCCATTGCCATAAGCAGAATTCAATGCCGTGGTTAATGCCACCAATGAGCCATCACTTTCAGCCATTGTCCCGCCAAATCAGCCGCAGAAGGATGAGAGTTAAGGTTTAATTGAGGACAGATACTCAACGATCGGGCAAAACCACGCAAACTTAGTCGACACACACAAAAGAATCAAAAGGCCATTAAATACCATCAAATCGTTCATAGAAACAAGCTCCTGAGGGACGACACCAACATCAAAAGGAATGATTCCCCTGCCGCATCAAAACACCAAGAACAAGCCCAGAGATCGCTAATTTCCCTCTCAAAAGCGTGCCGCCAAGACAAATTGCACCACAATAGCCTGATCAACAGGACGTTCTAATTGGCTGGCAACAAGTCATACTAAGGACCACCAACTTCAAACGAAAATCTGAGCAGAAACTGAAATTCAGCGATAATTTTCAAATTGAAGCGGAACATCTAACTCTTCTTCCTTGCTTTTCACGAGTTGAATTGCAGCCTGAAGGTCATCCTTACTCTTACCCGTGACACGAAGGCTTTCCCCTTGAATCGCAACCGTGACCTTCTTCAATTCATCGCGGACCATTTTGCTGAGCTTTTTAGCAAGCTCTTGACTGAGCCCCTTGCGCAATTGAATAACCTGCTTCACACGATTCCCCCCAACAGCTTCAGGAGTTTGGAAGTCAAAAATCTTGAGAGAAAGATCTCGCTTCGTTGCTTTAGTCCTCAAAATATCTTCAACAGCTTGCAATGTCATGTCACTAGCTGTGGTGATAACCACTTCCGTTTCCGCCAGTTCAATCTCTGTACCTGAATCCTTAAGGTCGTAGCGATTGCCAACATCTCGTCGAACTTGATCCAAAGTATTGACCAGCTCCTGGCGGTCAAAATCGGAAACCACATCAAATGAATATGACGCCATAGTGCTTTGCTGCTAATCCGAACAGGTCTTCACTCAACTTACTCACGTTGAGCGATCATGGCAGGATCAACAAACAAACTCATAGCACCCCCGGTGGTTCTGAACCTGAAAAGGAGAGTTTCAGAGCCCTAAAGCCCGCAAGCTATTGCAACGCCCATGCCATGTAGGTCGTTGCGACAGGAGTTGCAAAAGAACAAACCAAGCAAAGCCAGCAAAGATTGAGTCAATATTATTTTAAAAGGATTTACCAAGGTTTGAGATTAAGAATATTTCGCAACTAATTTATAATTGCCAAAGGCTACCGACGCAGAATTTCAGGATCTCCATGACAACACCTCTCGATCAAGCACGCGCCATTGCCAATGAGATGGAAAAACTTGCGGATCAGCTAACGCCTAATGTAATTCGAGCCGCTCGGTCTGATAAAGAGGGACGCAAAAATCTCGATCGTCTTGAATACGCCCTTGGAACGATTGGGAAGGCACTCATCCTTACTGATTACAGCGTAGATGAACAAAAAGATCTCGATAAACTCGAAGAGTTCAGAGAACTGCATGGAAAGAAGTAAGACGGCGAAGTCTTAAGGGAACCTGCGCAAACAAAGATCCACGCTATGAGTTGGACATTTCGAATGCAGCTTGCTCTAAGTCTTTCCAGGTCAAATCAATCAAAGGGAGTGCTTCATCAATTTCTTTTTTCAAGCATGAGGCCTCATCACTTAGACCCTGCTCGATGTACTGCTGATATTTAAGGTATTGGTTGACCCAGATCAGGATCGTGGGGGTGCTGTTCGTCATGCTTCTCGTGTGGCGAGACATTCCATCAACAGAGGATGAAGATGAAATGCCATTGGGCATCATCAAAACCAAAGCTAATCGATTCATCCGCTTGTAAGGCCTGGATGAGCGAGAGCTCACTTGCTATCTCGCGAGTCAAACCTGCCCCAGAGGGGATCAGTGGCCGAATTCCAGAAACTACAGGGTTTCCCTGTTCCAAGAACTGAGCATCAGAGTGTTGTCAAAGACACCACTGTGAACCCAAAAACTTGATCAATCACCTCAAAGAATCAAAAGCATTCAACTAGCTTGGACGAATCAAGTCCATTCCTTCTAAAGCGATTCTCAATCAATGCCCCCAAGCAAAACACTAAAAATCATGTTTTTCACCCTCAACCACCATCGAAACCAATAAAGGCCAGTAGCGATAGCTCGATCGAATCAAGAGAGCCCAAATGAACCAGAGAAGCCAAAAATCAACGCTTTCATCGATGGCTTGACCACAGTCCTGATCCAACCGCTTGGCCACAGAACTTGAAACTTGCTCTTGCAACGAGCGATTCATCGCTGCACACACCCTCCCGGCGGGAAGACGGAACAGTTCTGCAGAAAGCCAGGCTGGAGCCAAAGCCACTGGGATCGCAACCAACCATCTGCCGACAAATCGCTCTAAGGAACGACTCGGCACAATGCGTCTCGGCTTGGGAGAGGGCATCAAACGCCAATCCAGACGCACACTGATCTGAAATTAGAAACGACTGGCCAACTAGACCAGCGGATTGACATCAAGCGAAAGCTTTGTCATCAGTGATGCGTTGACAAACCAGGCTATCCAACGCTGAAGGAGTCAGCATCACACAGCTTGAATCAAGAAAGTGAGGATGATTGCGTCGATAGGTTGTTGCATCCTCTGCCCAAAACTCACTCCTGCAAGCCGTTCCAACTGAAATGGTGTAAAGGCTTGAACTATTTCGACCGACGTTGATCGCGATTAACAACGACCGCGCTTGTGGATTTGCCATAGAAGGATCAATACTCACCTCACCAAGGTCTGCGCAGCGATCCACCACCTGCTCCAAGGCCAAGGCATTCACAGGGAAAGTCCAAACAACCTCAAGCAGTGACTATTAGGACATTGTGTGCAAACACATCATTGATCATCGACCAGAAAGAGCGATGATCACATTGATAAACGTGAACGCATGTCCAGCCATTGAGAAAATATCAAAACAACGAATATCAGCTGAATCAAACATATTACTCAAATAAGGAAGTTTTGCTCTCGCAAAGTTTTATTTAAGTCGGTTTTTTCACATCCTCAGCCATTAAGATTTACGTTTAAACGT
>NZ_JAKUHK010000031.1:0-12856 GCF_023630655.1 Synechococcus sp. MU1655
CTGCTCAGCCGCCGCGGCCTCTCCTGGACGACTGGGGCACAGGTCCGTGCCACGAAAACCGTGCTCAACCTGCAACTGCTCCAGCTGCCGCTGCCCCTCAGTGCACAAAAGGCCTAGCGCACTCTCACCACCACGAATGGCTTCCAGCATGTCGGCCTCCAGATCGATCAAGGCCCTGGGAGCATCCACCGTGCTTGGCGAACGGCGCTCCACCTGCCCGCGCCAATTGCGCAGGAAAGGACCAAACACGCGATACGGATCACCACCACCGGTTTTGATCAAATCCGGGGCCAGCAGCAGCTGATCCCAATCCACCAACACCTTGCGACCATCCGCTTGCAGTGCTTTGGCCACCTGACGGTCGCGTTCCCTTGCATAGGGCTCCACATCCCGGCTCCAGACCACCGCAGGCGCCTCCAGTAACGACGCCAAACGCGGGAGCAGCTGCACCGGATCGCCGGCCACCACCAGCAAACGACTCCCCACATCACGCCAGCGCTGCTGAAGCTCGCGCAGGCTTTCCACCAGGAACCAAAGCCGGGCCGGAGCCATCGGTGGCAACGACTCAGGCGGGTCAATCAGCGCTGGATCAAGCACATACACGCCCGTCAACGCAGGGCTGATCTCCGCTGCCGCCTGCAAACCGAGATTGTCGGCCAAGCGCAGGTCGCGGCGATGCCAAAACAAAACGCGAGACGCCGTCATCAGAGACCCAACAGTTGCTTGGCGCGGAACCAGGCGGTGACGCTCTTGCCATCCAGCCATTCATCACCGGATGCCAGATGGGCATCCAATTCCGACGGATTCATCAGGATCACCTCAAGATCCTCATCGTCATCGCCAGTGGGTGGATGCTCCAAACGGCTGAGGTCCCGCGCCAAAAAGCAATGAATCACCTCGTCGGAATATCCAGGACAAGGCAACATCGGGCCAAGCGAATCCCAACGGGCAGCGCTGTATCCAGCTTCTTCCCCAAGCTCTCGTTGCATTGATTCCAGGGGATCTTCACCCTCTTCGAGGGTGCCCGCAGGGAACTCAAGGAGACGTGCCTGCACCGCAAAACGGTATTGACGCAAAATCACAACCTGGCCGTCAGAGGTGATGGGAACCGCCAGTGAGGCGCCTGGGTGGCGAATGATCCCAAACGTTCCCTCCACCCCCATTGGCAACAGGATGCGATTGCGCTCGAAACGAATCTTGCGCGCATCCATGATCTCGAGGGTCTCCAACAACTTGGAGGGCTCAGGCGCGGGAAGCGGGACCATTCAGGGGGAACAAGCTTTCAATCCAGCATGGCGGGTTCAGTTCCACAGCCGTGCGTCAGCCCAGCTTTCAGCTCAGCCAGGGCGTTGAAGCCTGCATGGCCGCCAGCAATGGCTCCATCACAAAACAGCGCAAATGCAAGCGGGGGTGCGGCAGCGTCAAGCGCGGATGATCCAAACGCCAATCGCCCCAAAACAACAAATCGAGATCCAAAGGTCGCGGTCCCCAGCGTTCCTCCTGAGAGCGGTCGCGCCCAAATGATCGCTCCACCTGTTGGAGTGCATCCAGCAAATCCAGTGCTGCGGTCGACGCAGGTTTGACCTCTAGGCCCTTCACCAGCAGAACGGCATTGAGATAAGACGGCTGATCGGACGGTCCACCCACAGGTGCGGTCTGCTGCAACGGGGACCAAGAGAACGTCAGTGCCGAACAAACATCGTTCGAAGCAGTGGACACTGGACTGCTCTCTTCCACGGACTGGGCCCAACGACCGATCAGACCCTCCAGCAAGGGCCTCACGGCCATGAGAGTCCGCAGGGGCGAGCCATAAGGGCCGACCTGATTGGAGCCCAGGGCCACAGCAAGGCTGTGGGTCTGATCAGCGAGACTGTTTCTCACAGGTGGAGTCAAGGCGCATCCATGGTTGCAAGCGGGGTGACATCAAACGGAGTCATCAACACAGTGGCGCTGGATCAAGCCAGCCGGGCTTTTCCGCTGGCGGCTATTACCGGCCACGGCACCCTCAAGCTGGCCCTGCTGTTGGCAGCAGTCGATCCAGGCTTAGGCGGCGTGATCATTGCTGGCGGGCGTGGAACAGGAAAGTCGGTGCTGGCTCGAGGCTTGCATGCCCTGATCCCTCCCATCGACGTTGTTGACCTTGAAGCCGCTGGAGAGACCAAGCTGCCGGGACGCAACCTCGATCCGCAGAATGCCCAGGATTGGGGCGAACGGCAGCAAGATCCACCCACCACAGTCATTCCAGCCCCGTTCATCCAGATTCCCCTTGGCGTTACGGAAGATCGCCTGGTGGGCTCCGTGGATGTCACCGCCTCCTTGGCCAGTGGTTCCCCCGTCTTCCAGCCGGGATTACTGGCAGAAGCACACCGCGGTGTGCTCTACGTCGATGAGCTGAACCTGCTCGACGACGGGATCATCAATCTGTTGCTTGCCGCCGTTGGCAGCGGTGAAAACCAGGTGGAACGGGAAGGGCTCAGCCTGAGCCACCCCTGCCGACCACTGCTAATTGCCACGTACAACCCCGAAGAAGGGGCCATCCGCGATCACCTACTGGATCGCTTTGCGATCGTCTTATCCGCCAATCAAATCGTTAGCACTGAGCAACGAGTGGAGATCACCAACGCGGTCCTGGCCCACGGTCAGTGCAGCAGGAGCTTCTCCGACAAGTGGAGCGAAGAAACCGACGCGCTCGCCACCCAACTGCTCCTGGCGCGGCAATGGCTACCGGATGTACAAATCAGCAGCGAACAGATCGAATATCTGGTGATCGAGGCCATTCGCGGTGGGGTGGAAGGGCATCGCTCCGAGCTCTATGCCGTGCGTGCCGCCAAAGCCCATGCCGCCCTCAGCGGGCGCGATCAGGTGGAAGCAGAGGACTTACAAGTCGCCGTTGCGCTGGTGATCGCCCCACGGGCCTCTCAACTGCCCCCACCTGAACAACAGATGGAGCCACCACCACCCCAAGATCAACAGCCACCGCCACCACCTGAAGGAACAGGAGAAGAGGAAGAACAGGACAGCGAAGAACAGGAAAGTGAAGACAACAGCGATGATGACGACACCCCCGAAGATCAGCCACCACCGTCGGTCCCGGAAGAGTTCATGCTCGATCCAGAGTCCGTAGCGATTGATCCCGATCTGCTGCTGTTCAACGCTGCCAAGAGCAAAAGCGGCAACAGCGGCAGCCGCTCCGTTGTCCTCAGTGACAGCCGTGGTCGCTATGTGAAACCGATGTTGCCCCGCGGCCCCGTGCGCCGCATCGCCGTTGACGCCACCCTGCGCGCTGCGGCCCCGTATCAAAAGGCGCGCCGCGCACGGCAGCCTGACCGCGTCGTCATTGTTGAAGAGTCCGACCTCCGAGCCAAGCTGCTGCAACGCCAGGCTGGTGCCCTGGTGATCTTTCTGGTGGATGCCAGTGGTTCGATGGCTCTGAACCGCATGCAGAGCGCCAAAGGGGCCGTGATCCGACTCCTCACCGAGGCCTACGAAAACCGCGACGAGGTGGCCCTCATTCCTTTCCGCGGTGATCAAGCTGAAGTGCTGCTGCCCCCCACCCGCTCGATTACGGCCGCACGGCGACGCCTGGAGTCCATGCCCTGCGGCGGTGGCTCACCGCTGGCCCATGGCCTGACCCAAGCCGCCCGGGTGGGTGCCAATGCCCTGGCCACAGGCGATCTCGGCCAAGTGGTAGTGGTTGCAATCACGGATGGTCGAGGCAATGTCCCCTTGAGCACCTCTCTTGGGCAACCCGTGCTGGAGGGAGAGGAAAAGCCCGACTTAAAGCAAGAAGTGTTGGATGTGGCCACCCGCTATCGGATGCTTGGCCTCAAGCTGCTGGTGATCGACACCGAACGCAAATTCATCGGTAGCGGCATGGGCAAAGATCTTGCCGAAGCCGCTGGAGGAAAATATGTGCAGCTCCCCAAAGCGAGCGATCAGGCGATTGCCGCAGTCGCCATGGATGCTCTGAACACGGTTTAACTCAACACGGTTTAAGGCTTGGCGACATCCGGGGTTCGTGCAGGGTACAACTCGTGAAAAAACTGCCCTAAACCGATCGTGACGCTCCGCACAGCCGCCATGAATTGGGGGTCTGCCGTGAGTTTTTCAACGTCACCACCCACCTCATCAAAGGTTGCTGTCAACGATCGGGCATTGCTCACCGTTTGCTTGAGGTCGGTCATGGTTGTTGGCGTGTCAAAAGCGCTCACAATGCTGTTGATGTGACGACTTGCACTAGCGGCCTGAGCCGTGGCTTCATTGAGGTTCGCAATCGTGGGTGCAGCCTTAGCCAAATCCTCTCTGAGTTGCGTGGCAAGCAGCTCAATATCCCTCAACGTTTCGTCGAACTGTTCTGTCGATCCAACCAACTTGGGGACCAACTGTTCTGTCTTTGCCTGATTCAAAAGCTCCTGAAAAGAGTTTGTGATCGATGCGAGGCTCGCGGATTCGCTGCCTTGAATCGTTGCTCCATCACACAAAACACCCTGCCCTTTGCAGCGTTGAGATTTGGGCAACGGAGCATTCTTTTGAGGAGGCGGGCCAAGACTGGTTAGGGCCACCTGAGAGTCTCCACCCAACAGCGATTCAGACGCCACTGCGGCTTGAACAGGCAGCGATAACTGGAGATCATCCTGAGAAATCTCGATCGACACCCTGACAGCCTTAGGCGTCACCTTGATATCCCTGACATTCCCCACCATGATTCCCCGATAGGTCACAGGTGAGCGAACCGCCAATCCCCCTGCATCCTGGAAATCGGCTGTCACGGTCCAAGACTTTGACAAAACACGCTCGCCTCTGAGCCAGAGCATGGTGCCTGCAAAGCCGACAACCGCGGCAATCACGGAAAATCCGACAATCCCCTCACGTACACTCCGACGCATAATTCAGTGCTCAGCAGGCTGCATAGGTCCGCGCAGGTTACCCGTCCTGAACTGAACAACGTAGGGATTCTCTGTTGTTCGGTAATCGTCCACAGTTCCGTCCCATTGGAACCGGCCGCCATACAGCATCACAATTCGCTCCGCCGTGCGTTCGATGGTGCTGTGGACATGGCTGACCACCAGCGAACACCCCTGAGCCACTGTGGTGGTTTTGACGATTAAATCTTCAATCCTCGTGGCTGCCACTGGGTCTAGACCTGCTGTGGGCTCGTCATATAACAAGAGGGGCATGGCAGCTTCATCTCGATCTGGATCATCAATCAAGGCGCGAGCAAAGCTCACTCGCTTCTGCATCCCTCCACTGATTTCGCCGGGATATTGATGGGCGACTTCATAAAGACCCACAGCTTCCAAGCAGGCCATGACACGGTCGCGAATTTGGGCCGGACGCATCCTTCCGAGCCGGTTCAATAGGAAGCCAACGTTTTCCTCCACCGTTAAGGACGCCAACAGCGCTGGGTTTTGGAAGACAAGACGGACATCGGGCGGACGGCGTTGATCCAGGCGGAGGTAGGTCTGAGGTTCACCAAACAACCTCAATTCGCCAGCGGTGGGCAGTTGTAAACCAGCCAGCAAACGCAAAACGGTTGATTTTCCCGCTCCTGAAGGACCGACCACCGCGATGCGCTCCCCGGGATTCATCAGCAGATTCACCCCGTCCAGCACCGGATGAGACCCCCACTGCATCGTGAGATCTCTCATCTCAACAATGGGTTTGAACGAGGAATCCCGCGCGTTAACCAAAGGGCTGATGGCTGAAAGTTGACTCATCCTGCCTGGATTGCCGTAAAAGGTTGGTGATCAGGTTCAACTTCCGTACAGTTCAACTACTTCGGTGGATTTGACGCCATCGCACCCGATCCCTTTTGACCAGCCCTCCACGCCGCGGAAATCGACAACGACTCCGAGCCATGCAGGCGGAACGGCAGCGCGATCTAATGCTGCGCTCCCGCAGGGCCATGAGCTGGTTGCAACCCGGACTGGTGGTGAAGCGATGGCTACTCACCTCGGGAATTGGATTGGTCTTAGCCCTCTTAGGGGCTGCGGTCTGGGCAGACCTACAACCCATCTATTGGATGCTCTGGGCCATTCAAGAATCTCTTGGTTGGATCACGAGAGTGTTGCCGGGTGCTTTCACCGGTCCGCTCGTGCTGCTGCTGGGGATCGGACTGCTGCTCTGGGGGCAAAGCCAGAGTTTTGGCTCGATCCAACAGGCCCTGGCCCCGGAAAAAGACACGGTGTTAATAGATGCGCTTCGTGCAAAAAGTCGCCTCAATCGAGGCCCCAGCATTGTGGCGATTGGTGGTGGAACAGGCTTATCAACCTTGCTGAGTGGTCTGAAGCGCTACAGCAGCCACATCACAGCGATCGTGACCGTTGCCGATGACGGAGGCAGTAGCGGCGTGCTGCGTCGCGAACTTGGAGTGTTGCCTCCAGGAGACATCCGCAACTGTCTTGCCGCTCTTTCCACAGAAGAACCGTTACTCACCCGTCTGTTCCAATACCGCTTCTCAGCGGGCAGCGGTCTAGAAGGCCACAGCTTTGGCAATCTCTTTCTGTCCGCCCTCAGCGCGATTACGGGGAGCCTGGAAACAGCGATCACAGCGTCAAGTCGCGTCCTCGCCGTTCAGGGCCAGGTGGTGCCCGCTACCAACGCCGATGTGCGTCTCTGGGCTGAACTCGAAGACGGCACAACGATTGAAGGGGAATCGGCGATCGGCAATGCACGCAGCCCGATTGTGCGGATGGGATGCCTGCCGGAAAAGCCACCGGCATTACCCAGAGCACTCGAAGCCATTGCCCACGCCGATTTGATTTTGCTGGGACCAGGCAGTTTGTACACCTCACTTCTTCCAAACTTGCTAGTGCCTGAATTGGTCACGGCGATTCAACGCAGCCGCGCGCCCAGGCTTTACATCTGCAACCTGATGACCCAACCAGGCGAAACGGATGGATTGGATGTGAGTGGTCACCTGCGCGCCATCGAAGCCCAATTGGCTTCTCTCGGGGTGAGCAAGCGCTTGTTCGACTGCGTGCTTGCCCAGGAACCCATCAGGGAATCTGCTCTTCTGGCGCACTACCGCAAGTTGGGCGCAGAACCAGTGATCTGCAACAGCAGGCAACTCCAACAAGAGGGCTTTGAAGTCATGCAGGCCCCACTTCAGGGGAGTCGACCCACTGCGACTCTCCGCCACGATCCTCGCAGTCTTGCCTTAGCTGTGATGCGCTTTTACCGGCGGCATAAGCGTGACAGTCAAAACGCTTGAATTTAGTAAGCGTCTTGCATTTCATAGAAGTCGGGTTGCACGTAATCCTTACGAAGCGGCCAGCCCGTCCAGTCTTCAGGCATCAGTAAACGCTTCGGATGGGGATGACCGTCGAAGTGAATGCCAAACATGTCGAAGGTTTCACGCTCCTGCCAATCCGCGCCACGGAAGAGTCCATACAGGCTGGGAAGACTGGGCTCACCCTCCCGGGACAAGAACACCTTGAGACGCACTTCACGGAGGGTGTCTCTCTTGCCGTCGATGAGCTCAGCCATCGCCACAAAGTGATAGAAGCAAACGAGCCGCTCGCCGGGGCCCTCGTCATATCCGCCCTGACATTGCAAGTAGTCGAAACCATTGCTTTTCAAGGCAGCAGCAATCACTTGCAAGAAGAGAGCTTCAACTCCGATTTGCTCAACACCGAGATGGTCGGCATCCAAGGGATCGTGATCGAAGCCTTGCTTGTTCAGCCACTGGCTCACAGGACCTGGTTGAGGAGAGGCCGAAACAGGTACATCAGCAGACGACTGCTTCTCGGAATTAGGACTCATGACGAGGCACCTGAGGAGACGGGCTCAGCGGACTCAGTTTGCTCTGGTGCAGGCATCGGGACACCTGCACCAGGAGCGAGAGCAGCGACCTGGGTCTCAGCACGCAGGTAGGAGCCCGTCACGATTGGTTCAACGGGAACCATGGCGTGATCGACGGTGCAGTAACGGTGCGTTTGCTTGAGCTGACGGCGATCACTCACCGACTCATTTCCCACCTTTTTCCGAAGCTTGATCACCGCATCAAAAATAGCTTCAGGACGAGGCGGACATCCGGGAAGATACAGATCCACAGGGATCAGTTTGTCCACGCCACGAACAGCGGTCGTGGAATCAGCGCTGAACATACCGCCCGTAATCGTGCAGGCTCCCATTGCGATGACGTACTTCGGTTCAGGCATTTGCTCATAAAGCCGAACCAATGCCGGACCCATCTTCATCGTGACCGTGCCAGCGACGATTAAAAGATCGGCTTGCCTAGGCGAACTACGAGGCACAAGTCCAAAGCGATCAAAATCGAAGCGCGAGCCAAGAAGAGCAGCAAACTCGATAAAACAACAGGCCGTCCCGTACAACAACGGCCAAAGACTGCTGAGACGCGCCCAATTGTGTAAGTCATCCAAGCTCGTCAAGATGACGTTCTCACTCAGATCGTTCGTGACAGAGGGCGAACCCTCTGCAGCTCCACCTACGGGCCCACAACTCGCTTCACGAAGATCGCGAAGAGATTGGATCGAAGGGCTGTCGCCGGTTGAGGTCATGGTGATGGGGTCGGTCATCAATCAGCTCCACTCGAGGGCGCCTTTACGCCATGCATAGGCCAATGCCACAAGGAGGATGGTAATAAAAACAAGGGCTTCAATGAACGCCAATAAGCCCAAGCGATGGAAGGCAACAGCCCAGGGATAAAGGAAGACCGTCTCGACATCAAAAATGACGAAAACAAGCGCAAACATGTAGTAGCGAATATTGAATTGAATCCAAGCGCCACCAATCGGCTCCATCCCGGATTCATAGGTGAGCTCACGCTCTCCGGTCTGGCTGCGAGGAGCCAAAAGCTTGTTGGTCACCAACGCCAAAACGGGGACGGCTGCTGCAATCAGCAGAAATCCCAGGAATGCGTCATAACCCGGCAGCACAAACATCAAGGCAGCCTCGATCTGAACCCCAGTCTGGCATTCGTAGACCACCTCTGTCGTTGCAAGGCCCAGCGCCGATAGAGTCTTGTCACCTTGTGGAGGAGTGGTGAGCGAAGAGATCAGCCAAGCAGCGGGAGTTCCCGCCGACGTTGCCCCCCTCGCAGAGGAGTTAATCGAAGCCGAAGCCCATCAAGACGAAGCGAATACCAGCACGGTCGAGGAGACATCCGATCCACGCACGCATCGGTTCGAATGTCGAAGCTGTGGATACGTTTACGACCCCAATGAAGGTGTCACAAAGCTGGGCATCGTTGTGGGCACCGCTTTTGAAGATCTCGACCCGATCAGATTCCGTTGTCCGGTCTGCCGCAGCAGGGTGGGAGCCTTTACCGACATTGGGCCTCGCTCCAAAGCGAGTGGGTTTGAGGAGAACCTTAATTTCGGTCTCGGCGTTAACCGCCTCACTCCAGGGCAAAAAAATGTGCTGATTTTTGGCGGCCTCGCCCTTGGCTTTGCTTTCTTCCTCTCCCTTTATTCACTGCGCTGAGACCACCTCTGATCCCAATGAAGCAACTGCTTACCCCTTTCTTCAATCTTTTGTTAGTGGCCTGCATTGGCCTCGGTCTTGGTGGGTGTGTCACCACGCGTTTGCCGATGGCACAATCCAGCCCCTGGCAAGCCCTTGACCTCAACACCCAAGCCAATCCTCTGGATGTGGCCTTCACGAGCGCCGACCATGGCTTCCTTGTGGGAAGTAACAGACTCATCCTTGAAACGAATGATGGCGGTGCCAATTGGAATGAACGCAGCCTTGATCTCCCTGTCGAAGAGAATTTTCGATTAATCAGCATCGCCTTCGACGGTGACGATGGCTGGATCGCAGGCCAGCCTGGTTTGCTGATGCACACCACCGATGGTGGCAAGAACTGGACCCGACTCTTCCTTGACACCAAACTTCCAGGCGAGCCCTACCTGATTACAGCTCTAGGACCCAACACAGCCGAACTCGCTACCAATGTTGGTGCGGTCTATCGCACCAGTGACGGAGGCGGAAGCTGGGAAGCGGAGGTGAGTGATGCCGCAGGTGCGATTCGCGATTTGCGACGGGGACCTGAAGGTGGATATGTGAGCGTGAGCAGCCTCGGCAACTTCTATGCCGGATGGGCCCCTGGGCAAGACGTCTGGCAAGTGCACCAGCGCGTCAGCAGTCAGCGGCTTCAAAGCATCGGCTATCAACCTGATGGAAAGTTGTGGATGGTGGCTCGAGGAGCTCAGATTCGTTTTAACGAAGATGACGTTGACAATGAGAACTGGGGTAAGCCGATCATCCCGATCACCAATGGCTACGGCTACATGGACATGGCCTGGTCCGATGACGGTGCCATTTGGGCCGGTGGCGGCAATGGGACGCTGCTGGTGAGTCGTGACAACGGCGACAGCTGGGAACGGGATCCCGAAGCGAATCAGACCCCCACGAATTTCAACCGTTTCGTGTTCGATCACAGCGGCAATCGATTGCATGCCTTCCTTCTTGGCGAGCGCGGCAACCTCTTGCGCTGGTCCGCCACGAGCTGATCCCATGCGAACTCCCGCGGCTCTGACAACGCTCTGTAACCAGTGGGGTGAGAGCGGCGCGAGTTTGGGGCAGCTGCCCTAAGATCAATCAGCTGATACGCCCGACGCCATGGCTGCCGGCTCCACCGGGGAACGCCCGTTTTTCGAAATCATCACCAGTATTCGTTACTGGGTGATTCATGCCATCACCTTGCCATCCATTTTCTTGGCAGGGTTCCTGTTCGTGTCCACAGGTCTCGCTTACGACGCCTTCGGCACACCTCGTCCAGATGCTTATTTTCAGGCCTCTGAAAGCAAGGCTCCTGTTGTGAGCCAGCGCTATGAGGGCAAATCTGAACTCGACCTGCGCTTGAAATAAGCCATGACACAGTCTCCAGCCACTTCAACGCCTCGCAACTACCCAATCTTCACGGTGCGTTGGCTCGCTTTGCACACCTTGGGTGTTCCCACAGTTTTCTTCTTGGGTGCCCTAGCTGCGATGCAGTTTATTCGCCGCTAATCACCCAACGAAATTTCCATGGAGCGCAATCCCAACCCCAACAATCTGCCGGTTGAGCTAAACCGCACGAGCCTTTATCTAGGGCTGTTGATTGTTTTTACGACTGGAATCCTTTTTTCCAGCTACTTCTTCAACTGAAGGACTGAATCATGAGCGGTAAGAAATCCAATCTGCCAGACGGTCGCATACCCGATCGCCTACCCGATGGCCGACCAGCAGTTGCCTGGAGGTCTCGCTGGACTGAAGGCACTCTTCCTCTTTGGCTTGTTGCTACAGCAGGTGGGATGGCAGTCATTTTTGTTGTTGGCCTCTTCTTTTATGGCTCCTATGTGGGCGTTGGTTCTGCCTAATATTTTTCTCAAGCCCTATCAAATCTCTTCCCATTGATAGTTTTCTATCGATGGGATTTTTTATTGCAATCTATTTAGAAAGGCATAACGCAATCATCGCGAAGCACGAAGCGTGATCCCAATTGTGCATTGATGCAATCTGGATCGAATTTTTGGTCGTTTTGGACGTTTTCATGACGGTTGAACCCTTACGATTGAAGTCATCACAGACAAGGCTGTTCAACGTGTCCTGTTCAGTGAATCAGTATCAGTCACAGCAGAAACCTCGCAAAAGACGACCAAAGGGCAGGCAACTGGTTTGCCCGGTTCACCAGGATCAAATCCTTCGAGGAAACGGAAAAAAATATTTTTTGCATTTATTAAGCGCAGAAGCCCTGAAGCAACGCGGGATGGCTTCCAAAACTGCACAACTGGTCATTCATGCTTATCCAGTGTTTGTGTTGAGCAACGAGTGGCTTGAAGAGCTGTATTGCGAACAATGCGGCAGCAGCCATTGGTGCCACATCATCAAACATTCCCCTGATCAATACACCGTGCGCTGGGCGCCCCAACATCTGTGGGAGCAGGTGGCCCATGTCGACCCGAGTGTGGCCAATCCAACCGTTAGTGAATACACCCGCAAGCAAGCCCGCAGGCACCAACAAAAACGTGTGGACGGGAAACGCTTCTACGGTTGATAAAAAGTCTGGTACCAATCAGCAAACCGTTGGATGCCCTCTTCGATCGAGGTCGAAGGCTTAAATCCCACCCAAGCTTCTAAAGCCTCTGTGTTTGCAGCCGTGGCCACCACATCACCAGGCTGCATCGGCTGAAAATCCTTGATTGCTTCCCTCCCTAACGCCTGTTCCATCACCTCAATGAAACGCAGAAGTTCGGTGGGCTGACTGTTGCCGATATTGAACACCCGATGGGGTGCCGCGGCCGTCGCCGGATCAGGCTGCATCGGATCAAACTCGAGATTCGGCTTGGCGGGCTTGTCGCAACAGCGCAACACACCCTCCACGATGTCGTCGATGTAGGTGAAATCACGCTGCATTTTGCCGTGATTGAACACCTTGATTGGATCTCCGGCCAGGATCGCCTTTGCAAACAACATTGGAGCCATATCCGGTCTGCCCCATGGGCCATAGACCGTAAAAAAGCGCAGGCCAGTGGCTGGCAACCCATAGAGGTGGCTGTAGGTATGCGCCATCAACTCATTCGCTTTCTTGCTGGCGGCATAGAGGCTCACGGGATGATTCACCGCTTGTTGTTCGTGAAACGGCAAATTGCGGTTGCCGCCATACACCGAGCTACTGGAGGCGTACACCAAATTGTCAACGCCGTGGTGACGACAACCTTCAAGGATGTGGCCAAAGCCCACCAAATTGCTCTGGATATAGGCAGCTGGATTTTCCAGTGAGTAACGAACACCCGCTTGAGCTGCGAGATTCACCACCACCCGCGGTCTCTCCGCCGCAAACAGCTTGAGCAAGGCCTCGCCGTCCTCCAAGGCCAGGCGTTGGAAACTCCAAGCTCCAGGCCTTGGCGCG
>NZ_JAKUHK010000032.1:0-12848 GCF_023630655.1 Synechococcus sp. MU1655
ACCTGGCAGCTGCTGAGTCCACACCTGTGGCCCTTCAAGCACCTGCAATCGGTTGATTTGGAATCAATCCAAAGTTCAGATCAGCTGAACTAGAAAGCCCCCTCCCAAAAGGAGGGGGCTTTTTTGTGGCTTGGGCTTTGGAGCAGAACTCAATGAGAACGGCAGATGTGGCCGTCTTTCCAACTCCATACCCATGGAACAGAGGCTTGTGCCTGACGGAGATCTTCTCGCCCCTCCAAGCTCACAGGAATGAACTCAGTCTTGAAATCAAACTGGGGGTCACGCAGCGACTGGTTCAACACCATGCTCCCCGATTCACCAGATGTTGAGCGGTGATAGGTGCCTACTGGGATCTGAAGCGCACCCATCTCCCGGATCAGATGAATGACGTGATGGGACTGGTCCCAAGCCGGATTCAAAAGGACGAAGGTGCGCTGTCCCTCGAGCACCAAATTGTGATCCACTTGATGCTGGTGGACGTAGTACTGCTCAAATCCATTCGCATCGGGTGGTGACGTCGCCGCACCCCGGTGAACGACGACATCAGTTCCATTGGTTCCTGACACACCTGCATCGAAAAAAGTGACTGATGGTGTTTCACGAAAGACATGAATAGGTATGAATTGAAGTCTCATCAAAATCTCCTCACCTGAATGGCGTTGATAAAACAACTAGAGCGCCGTAGAACTTGCGTCGCTCCAGATCAAATCAATCGTGATTGAAGCGTCGAGGTTTCGTTTAACAGGGCAATCATTCGCGACCCGCTTCAACAAAGCCCTTTGTTCCTGACTTAAAGCAACAGGGAGGATGATCTGAGCTTGAAGGCTTTCAATGCGACGTGGTCCCGCGGTCGTCATTGTTTTTTCAACGACCACGTTGGCGTCAACGAGGTCCCAGCCGCGACGCCGTGCGGCGATTCCCATGATCGTCAAGATGCATGTGCCAAGCGCTGTCGCCAGAAGATCAGTCGGCGAAAAGGATTCACCAAGGCCGTCATGATCCGTTGGTGCATCGGTGTTGAGAACGGTGCCCGAGGGTCCGTGCTGAGCCGTGCAGTGCAAGTCACCGGTGTATCGGCATTGAATCGCTGTCATCCGTGCTTGATCATCTCTCTGATCAAGTCTGCTCCCCTTGCAAGAAGAGTTTCACTCGGTCTTTGTGGAAACAATCGATGTGCATGGCATCAGCACCGTGCATTGAGAACGTGCTGAAACACCACCTCTGCCCAGCCCTGAGCGTGGCAAGCAGGCGCTAACTGGTAGCGGCCTTGAGCGATCGCTTCAGCAAAAACTGGATGGGGACCATTCGCACCAGGCACAACAACGGAGAGATCACCAGCCTCAAGGAGGGGCTGGTCATTGGGAGAGTCACCCAAGGCGAGTACTCGCACAGGCGAGCCCCCACTGCGCTGCTTCAAAACCTCAAGCGCTCGACCCTTGCTGACATCTGCGCCGAGGAGATGCCCCATACGGTTGCCCTGAACCACAGCGAAACCAAGCCGGTTGGCGAGTTCTGGCAACCGTTGCCGAGCCGATGCGGAAGGGGGAACAAACGGCAAACTCCAACGCCTCGTACACGCCAACTGCAGCGCTTCACCCTGCAACCCAAGCAGGGCTGAAGCCTCTTGATCCGAAAGGGCGTCAATCGGTTGCAACGGCTCGCAGAGCAACGACTCAAGCTCAAGCAAAACAGGGCGAAGTTCAGCAACAGGGCATCCCAAAGCAAGCTCCCATGGCTCACCATCACTGGTTTCCCCATGAACAGCCCCTCCGTTTTCAACGATGAACGGATCCTTCAACCCAGCTGCAGCCCTGAAACTTTTCACCTCCTCGGCCGTTTTGCTCGTACAAGGAATCACGGGAATTCCCTGTAGCTGCAAGCCACGGATCGCCTCCCTTGCCGGCTCCCAGTTGTAGGCATGGTCCATCAGGGTCCCATCGAGATCGGTGACGACCCACCAGCGGATTGAGGACAGAGCATCTGTTGTCTTCATCGGGTTAACCAATGCACAGCAAACGGCTCAAGATCGAGAGCCGTTTGGCCCTCAACCAGAGAATGCCCGTTCAACACGTCATGCCAAACAGACCCTGTGGCGTTCGTAAGGGTGCTCAAAGGGAAACTGAGGCGAACATCACTGAAATTGTGAATCGCAAACAGAGTGCTTGCCCCTTCACCCCTTTGCAGAATCACCAGATCAGAGCGCCCTTCGCTCAGCACCGTCATTGGGGCAAAGGGATCTAAGGCCGCCTGGCCACGACGAACAGCCATCGCTTGTTGCAGTGACACCACCACCTGACTGGTATCGCTTTCGGAATCAGCCAACAAACGCTCTAAACGGTCGAGTTGAAATTGAGGACGGTTGAGATCGCGCCGATGACCGCTGAGGCGAAAGCGGGCATTGTCGTTAGGAGTTGCCAGTAAGGCAGGCAGATAGAACGCAGGCACACCGGGCAACGTCAACAGCAGCAGTTGCGTCAACAAAAAACGAGCACGTTGATGGTGTGATGGATCCCTCCCTGGAGCCGCCATGGCACTCCACCAGCTGATATTGATCTCATAGGGAACCTCCAGTCCATCCGCCAAGCGCCGGTGACTCACCAAGCCACCCCGCCGCTCGCATTGCTCCAGCAACTGAAGCAAACGAGCGGATTCCATTAAGCCTTCGAGCGGCCGCAAACCAATCCCGTCATGACAGGCGGTGAAATTGAGAAGGCCTGTCTCCGGAGGGAGCTGAGGCCAACGCGCCAGCCAGGAATTCAGCAGATCGGCACGACGACTGAGACATGCCTCGAGGACCAGAGGAGGTAAGGGGAAGTTGTAGGCGAGGTGCGCTTCTGAACCAGTGGTCAAGTAAGACAGATTTTCCTGCTCGGGGACATTCGTCTCCGTTACCACTACTCCCTGAGGACATCGCGACTCCAAGAGAAGACGCAACACTTCCACCAACCGATGGGCCTGAGGCTGATGGATGCAGTCACTAAAAGGCTCTTTCCAAACAAACCCCACCGCATCAAGCCGCAACCATTGGACCCCATAACTGCAAAAAAGATCGAGCAGGCGAGTGAACCCCAGCAACACCTCAGGCTCACGCCAATTCACATCCACTTGATCGGGCCCGAACGTGGTCCAGACCGTTTCTGGCCCCCGATCTGTTGCCAATGTGGTGAAGAGGGCTGAGCTTCGCGGGCGCACCACATTGTCCCAACAAGGGTTGGGAGCAGCAGCCAACACACATCGAGATCCAGGTTGCTCTCCCTTCAGGAAAGCCCGCACCCAAGGGTGAGACGCTGAAATGTGATTAAGAACCAGATCAGCCATCAACTGGCGACCTTCAGCCAACGCGGCCAAATCATTCCAATCGCCGAAGCGTTGCTCAATCTCCTCATGACTGGCAACAGCAAAACCTCCATCACTGGTTGAGCGCAAGAAGGGCAACACATGCACGACCGATGAGAGCCCGTTGAAATGCTTCTGGAGGAGGGCCTGCAAACAACGGAGCCCAGGCTGGTCATTAGCGCTCACCGTATCGGCGTAGGCAATCAACACACAACTCGAGGAATCCCAACGCGCACCCGTTGCCGTTGCATCTGCACCCCCAGCATCAAGCGACTCTGAAACGGCAATCTCTGACGCGGACTGCTCGGAATGCAGCAATTGCGACGACAGCAGATTGAGATCCTCCGAAGAATGGTGTTCATAGAGCTCCGTCAGAAGCGATGGCAACCCCTCATGCGCCATTAACAGCTTCGACACCGTGCCTTTGCCAAGTGCATCAGGTATGGAACAGAGCTCCGCAAATTGTTGTCGCATTGATCACCGCATGGATTTTCAGCAGGGATTAATCGCCACAATTCATGATTATGGGCTCGGGAAGCTGGACCTCCCAGACTTTCGTCGTCAGCTGAGGCAACGCCCAACGTCCTTGCTGATCCCGTGCCTCATGGAAGAATTCAGCCGACCTGCGCTCGGACTGATCCGTGAGGTGCTGGCAGAACTAAGCGGCCTCGAAGAACTTGTGATCGCGTTGTCTGCAGAGACCAGCGACGATGTCGCCGCTGCGGAAGCGTTCTTCGCTGACATGCCATTTCCGGTGCGCGTGCACTGGACTAATGGCCCTGCCGTTGCCGAATCACTGCAGTCTCTTCAGACCCTCGGCCTCAATGTGACCGGACCACCCGGGAAAGGCTGGGCTGTGTGGCAAGGACTTGGTGTGGCTTGCAGGAACGCTGAGATCGTTGGACTCTTTGATGCCGACATCCGCACCTTTTCACCGGCGTATCCCCAAAGAATGCTGCGACCGTTGCTGGATCCCTCTCTCGGTGTGGCTTACGTGAAAGCGTTTTACAGCCGTCTTTCGCTCGAGACCCAATCTCTCCACGGAAGGGCAACGCGCCTGTTTGTGGGTCCACTCCTCACCAGCCTGGAGCAGATTTTTGGCCCGATGCCTTACTTGCGCTATCTCCAATCCTTTCGCTACCCCTTAGCCGGCGAATTCGCGTTCACCAGAGATCTGGCCATGAATTTGCGCATTCCTTCCGACTGGGGACTCGAAATTGGTTTGCTTTCGGAGGTGTATCGCCATGTGGCTCCTCGGCGCATCGCCCAAGTGGATCTCGGCTTGTTTGATCACAAGCACAAAACCCTGGGCAATGCTCCTTCAGAGGGGTTGCAACGCATGGCCGGTGAAATTTTTGCCACGGTGCTTCGTGGACTCATGGAGCATGAGGGTCGGATGTTGTCTCCAGACCAAATCCCAACGCTTGAAGTGCTGTTCCGACGAGTGGGCGAAGACCGTGTCCAACAGTTTGGATTGGATTCAGCCATTAATCGTCTGCCTTACAACCGACACAGCGAGGAACTTGCTGTCCAAAGCTTCGCAACTTTGTTGCGTCCCAAAGTTGAGGACTTGATGGCAGCGCCAGTGGCCCATCAGCTCCCGAGCTGGTCGAGGTTGCTGTGCTGCACCGAACGCTTACAAGCAGACCTTGCCGAAGCAGGCCAAAAACGAAACATCACTGCAGCTCCCAACAGAACACCACGTCGTCATCACCATCGCCCCCTAATGGCCTGTCCACCGAGACGTCCTGCGACAGCGGCTTAAATTCAAGCCAAGCCAGAGGGCTCGTCCTAGGCCTGTTTCGCGATCACAAAAGAGGAGAATGAAGGGTATGAGCGAACGCAACCCTTCAGAAGTCGTTGAGAAGCTGGTAAAGGAATGGAAGCTGCAACCCCATCCGGAGGGCGGCTGGTATCGCGAGCTGCATCGCAGCCCTGTGCTTGTGGTTCGACCAGATCAACAGCAACGCTGTGCCATCAGCACAATCCTGTACCTCTTGGATGCAGGGTCGCTCAGTCGCTGGCACAGGGTCAGTCATGCCGATGAAGTTTGGACTCATCTACAAGGAGCTCCCCTGAGCCTTTGGTGCCTCAAGCCAGAGGCCGATCAGGCCACTCGAGAGGTGTTGTCGATGCATAACCCTGTTCAGGTGATTCCAGCGGATTACTGGCAGGCCGCCAAAGCCGAAGGTCCTTACAGCCTGGTGAGTTGCTGTGTTGGGCCTGGATTCAGCTTTGAAGATTTCACGATGCTGAGAGACCTCCCAGACAGAGAACGCCCAAAGGGAGCGCTTCCTGATCTGATCTGATCTGAGCGCATCAGAGCTCAACAGTGAACCCGACTCATTACGCTCATCCCAGCAGGGAGACAGCATGGGTAGCAGTTTCGGGGACCTGTTTCGGATCAGCACCTTTGGGGAATCCCATGGTGGAGGCGTCGGCGTCATTGTGGATGGCTGCCCGCCCAGGCTGAAATTAGATTTAGAAGCCATTCAGGCAGACCTCGACCGCAGACGTCCGGGGCAAAGTCGCATCACCACCCCAAGGAAAGAAGCCGACCAAGTTGAAATTCTCAGCGGCTTGCTCGATGGAGAGACCCTGGGCACACCGATTGCGATGGTGGTGCGCAACAAGGACCAACGACCTCAGGACTACAAAGACATGGAAGTGGCCTTTCGCCCCTCCCATGCCGATGCCACGTACCAGGCGAAGTACGGCATTCAGGCCCGCAGTGGCGGTGGCAGGGCCTCAGCACGGGAAACGATTGGACGTGTTGCTGCAGGCGCCATTGCAAGGCAGCTTCTAAGACAAGCCAATGGCACTGAAGTGATTGCCTGGGTGAAACGAATCCACGACCTGGAAGCGAGCGTTGATCCCAACTCAGTCACTCCCGAACAAGTGGAAAGCAATATCGTTCGTTGCCCTGATGCAAGGATGGCTGAACAAATGATTCAACGCATTGAAGCGATCGGCCAAGAGGGCGATTCCTGCGGCGGGGTCATTGAGTGCGTGGTGAGGCAAGCGAGCACGGGATTGGGAATGCCCGTGTTCGACAAGTTAGAAGCTGATCTCGCCAAAGCTGTGATGTCACTGCCCGCCACAAAGGGCTTTGAAATCGGATCGGGTTTTGCTGGCACGTTGCTGAAAGGCAGTGCCCACAACGATGCCTTCCTACCCACCCAGGATGGAACCTTGCATACGGCCACGAACTATTCCGGAGGCATTCAGGGAGGGATCAGCAATGGAGAACCGATTGTGATCCGAGTGGCCTTCAAACCAACGGCCACCATCCGTAAGGAGCAACAAACCATCAATGCAGCAGGAGAGGCGACCACGCTTTCAGCGAAAGGACGCCACGACCCTTGCGTCTTACCAAGAGCCGTTCCGATGGTGGAAGCCATGGTGTCCTTGGTGCTTGCCGATCACCTGCTCAGGCAGCAAGGGCAATGCAGCCTTTGGTGATCTGAAAGAGCCCTAGCTTCTAGCCGGAGACTTGATCCCACTGCTACTAGCCAACTGTGCTGCCGCTTTCGCCATACGGCCAGCCGTGGAACGCGTTGAAGTGGACTCAGTCACCGACTTACGGGCACGGCGCGCTTTACGAGGCTTTCCGACTGATGCCAAGGAGGTGGTAGACGTTTCCGTTGTCTTGGCCACCCGAGCTTTGGCCACCCGCGATGAGGAGGAAGCTCGTTTCGTTTTTGTTGCGGTCGTGGTGCGCGCAGCAGCAGCAGGCTTCTCGGCCTTCACCGCTTTGCTGGCTTTACTGGCTTTACTGGCTTGACGCGGTTTGGAGACTTGGCGATTGCGATGGCTCAACACCATCACCCATTCCTCATCCGTCAGGGCTGCGGGCTTGCTCCCATGCGCATTGGCCAACTTGGCCGCCTTCTCAATGTCTTCAATCAGATTGACCCAAGAGGTGGCAAAGCGCTTGTCGGACTGAGACCTTGCGCCGCTTTCAACCAAGGTCTCCACAACACCAGCTGCCGTGACCTTTTTACGGCGACGGTTAAAGATCTCTTTCTGCAATTGCGCGATCAGAGCATCCGCCTTGTCGCTCAGCTTGATGGATAACTGAGACATTCGAAATGAATTCACTATCCCATCTGTAGCAGATAAGACTCACGTCAACCAATGGCTTAGGTCGGCGATGGCGTTTGTTGTGCTGAGAACGCCACGACCGAGGGCAATCGCGTCGTAACCAGCCGATAACCACGGATCCAAGTCGGCCACACTCAACCCTCCGGCGGCAATCATGAAAGGCAGATCCCCCATTGGGGCGGAAATCTGCCGGTGATAATCGAGGCCCAGCACAACGGCTGGAAACAGTTTCACAACATGGCAACCAAGGACAACCGCCTGGCGAATTTCGGTTGGCGTCATCACACCAGGCACAAGACAACAGTTGTGTTGATGAGCCATTGAAACCAGGCCCTGATCCAAAAGCGGAGACATGGCGTAGGGCAAATCGAGATCGATCACGGCCTGGAGACCCCGTTGAGAGGTCACCGAAGCAACTCCCAGCTGAAGGGTGGGATGCCGAAGACGGATCGCCGTGATCAGAGCACTCCAACGGGAGTGATCCACCCAGGCAATTTCAATGTGATGGAGACCAAGCTCGACCAACTGATCGACGCGTTGACACAACAGTGACTGCAAAAACGGCCCAAGAAGATCGCTCTCCTTGGGCCGCAAAACAATGATGAGTGGTTGCTGGGCCAAAGAGGCCATCAACCACTGCTGACGATCAGACGTACTCAGCAATTCGTACATCGCGTCGGATCAAGAGATCCTGAAGTTCCTGTGAATCCACAGTTTCGCTTTCAACAAGCATTTCAGCGAGCTCATCAAGGACAGAACGGTTGTCGTTCAACACCTTGGTGGCACGGTGATAGGCGACGTCGACAAGATCAGACACCTCGGAATCAATCGTGGCTGCCGTGTCCTCAGAGAAATCACGTTCAGCAGCGATATCGCGACCCAAGAACATTCCACCTTGTGCACGGCCGAGGGCAACAGGGCCGAGCTTGTCGCTCATCCCAAAGCGGGTCACCATTTGACGGGCAACCGAAGCAACCTGCTGAAGATCGTTGGAAGCACCCGTTGTGACTTCGTCTTCTCCGTAAACAATTTCTTCTGCAACCCGACCACCCAAGGCCACGGCCATCTGATTTTGAAGATAGGTCCGTGAGTAAAGGCCAGATTCCATCCGTTCTTCGCTCGGGGTGAAGAAGGTCAAACCGCCAGCGTTCCCGCGGGGAATGATCGAAATCTTCTGCACGGCGTCGTAATCAGGCATCAGTGCACCCACCAGTGCATGGCCTGCTTCGTGATACGCCACAAGCCGCTTGCGGCGCTCGCTCATCACACGGTCTTTCTTCTCGGGGCCCACCATGATGCGCTCGATGGCATCACTGATTTCGTCATTGCTGACCTCAGTGAGTTGGCGACGCGCAGCAAGAATTGCGGCTTCATTGAGAAGGTTGGCCAGGTCTGCACCGGTGTAACCAGGGGTGCGGCGAGCCACCTTGTCGAGATCCACGTCCTTCGACAGGGTTTTACTGCGAGCATGAACGCCGAGAATCTGAAGACGGCCGGCGTAATCAGGACGGTCAACGGTGACTTGACGGTCGAAACGGCCTGGACGCATCAAGGCTGAATCCAACACGTCAGGGCGGTTGGTTGCAGCAATGATGATGATTCCGGTATTGCCTTCAAAGCCATCCATCTCCGTCAGGAGCTGGTTCAAGGTTTGCTCGCGCTCATCGTTGCCACCGCCGAGTCCAGCGCCACGCTGCCGGCCTACGGCATCGATCTCATCGATGAACACGATGCAGGGAGCATTTTTCTTGGCCTGCTCAAACAGGTCACGGACACGGCTGGCACCAACACCAACGAACATCTCAACGAACTCAGAGCCTGAGATTGAGAAGAAAGGCACTCCTGCTTCACCCGCCACGGCTTTGGCAAGCAAGGTTTTACCCGTGCCCGGAGGGCCAACAAGCAAACAACCCTTCGGAATTTTTGCTCCAACAGCCGTGAAGCGGTCTGGGTTCTTGAGGAAATCAACCACCTCAGTGAGCTCAAGCTTGGCGCCTTCGATTCCGGCAACATCACCGAAAGTGATCTGCGTGGTGGGTTCCATTTGAACCCTCGCCTTGCTCTTGCCGAAATTCATGGCTTGGTTTCCTCCACCACCGCCGCCGCCTTGGGCTCGACGGAACAGGAAGAACAGACCGCCAAGGAGCAAGAGCGGGAAGATCAAGCTGGTTGCCGCTTGCTGCCATGCGCCTGGCTGACGTGAAGGCTGCACAGCGATGTCAACGTTGTGATCCGTCAACATCTTCAGCAGATCCTTGTCCGGAGCAAGGTTCACCTCCGCACGACGACCATCGGTCTCAACAATCTGAGCGGTTCCACGGTCGGGAGACAACAAAACTCTGCTGACTTGATCTTCCTGAACGGATTCCACAAAGTCGCTGTACCGCAGCGTGCGAGCTGCCGTTGCAGGGTCTGGACGGTCAAGGAACGCCGTACCCACAACGATCACTACCACTACGAGCAGGACATAAAGCCCCACATTGCGCCAACGCTTGTTCAAGGTTCTTCGCCTCTGATGAAGGAATGTTAATAGAAATTGAAAAAATCAGGAGGCCCGAAGGACCTCAACCACGCTGCGGAACGCAAACCACTCCGGGATCTCCTCGCCACTACGAAGCATCTTGCGGAATTGGGTGCCGCTGAGCTTTTTGACATGCAGACCACGGGCCTCCGCATGTTCCGCAGTGACATACCCCTCTTCATCGGTAAAGACGAGATTTAGAGAGGGAACGGTCTCCATCGTCAGTTCAGGAGCACATTCTTTGGCGAAATTCTGCGCGTCATAAGGGCCATAAAAATCATCCCCGGAGAGGGAGGATTTACACCCAGCCATATCCCGGCCAATGATGAAGTGCGTGCAGCCGTAGTTCCGGCGAATGATCATGTGTTGCAGGGCTTCACGCGGACCTGCCATATGCATGGCATACGGCAGATAGGCCCAACGAATACTCGCGTTATCCACCTCTGCGGCCAGGCGTTCATAGGTCTGGAAGCGAACGGAGCCTGGAATATCGTCCTGCTGGGTGGGCCCACAGGTGGGGTGGACCAGCACGACGGCATTCTCGCTGACGTTTTGGGCGTGCAGTGCGCGGGTGAAGAGCTCGTAGTGGGCGCGATGAATGGGATTACGGCACTGGAATGCCACCACGTCTTCGCCGTCGGGGAGGCTGGCTCGGACCTCAGATGGCGTTTTGCAGGGGAAGACACGCTTCGGAAGCTCCAAGCCCTGAATCAGGCCCCCGAGATAGAAACGACGGCGCTCTGTGGCGATCATGCGCACCGCCGGGTGCTCTAGCGAGGTGGTGCCATAACAGCCTTTGGCCTCGACAACCTTGTCGGGTTCCCACTTATCTCCAACGGTGAGAACAGCCAGATCCTGACCTTTGTAGGTCAACAACACCTTGTCTCCAACCGCGACGTCTTCACGATCGGTATCCATCACAATCGGCAACCCGAACAGGTAGCCAGAGGTGGTGCGATGCCCGGCAACAACGGAGTCGTAGTCGGCCTGATGCATGAATCCCCGCTCTGGGGAAAATCCACCTACAACAAGCAGCTCAACATCACAGGCATTGCGATCAGAACATTCGATGCTTGTGGTGGCAGAAGCCTTCAGCGCTGCATGCTCAGGGGCTGACACCATCAAATCCACCAAAGTGCCTCCGTAAGGAGCAATCACCCCGGAGCGCTGCGAGGAAGAGGAAGTGGCAGTCATCGGCGATTCGTGTCTGGATCAGGGATGGCGAGATTCTCCCAGAAGACAGAAAAAAGGAGGGCCTGAGCCCTCCTTTTGAATCAATGCGTCTGAACTGGAAGGTCAAGCCTCCTCAAGACGACCGAAGACCTCTCCACTGATCTTCACGTCAACGATTTCGCGACCACCCATATCGGAATCGGAAGGTTGAATCGCCGAGAAGACGCCAGCAAATTCGCCGGTTTCAGGATCCACCTTGGTGATCGAAAAGCTCATCTCGCCTGTGCCATCGATGTAGCGCTTGACGTTTTCGCTCTCAAGCTCTTCGTAATCACCACCAAGTCCCACGAGTCCCTGGGGATAATCCACACCAGTGGTTAAGGCGCGACCCTTTGGATCGATGAAGTTGCTGGTGCGGTAGCTAGGTGTGCGGTAGGTGCCGTTGAAGTCGGTACTAGTTGTCAGAGCTGAACCGTCAGCCGTGGCTTGAAGGTTTTTGCTTGAGAAGGTGAAGGGGAATTCCTCACCACCAGGAACCAACACCGTGATCGGCTGGAAATCAATACCGCCTTTTTCGCTGAAGCTCAGGCCTTTGTCACCAACGACGAGATCGCCAAAGACTTCATCCAAGCTCGAGGTGTAGCGAGTGAGGATTTTGCCCTCAACGAATTGCGCCTCTTGACGCTTATTCGCGGGTTCGCCTTTGACAAAGACCCGAGAGGGATGCATACAGATCCCACGCAGTTCGTAACCGGAACCAGCCGTGAGGCTGATGGAGCCACGTGCCGAATCAGGAAGGGTGGGGCAATCATTGGCCTTGCCCGTATTGCGGATGTCGTCATAGGTGACGTTGGATCGATCTATGGCCTCAGCACCACCACTGCAGGCGGTTACAACAAAGAGACAGAGGGCTAGCACCAGGGCCAGCAGGGGACGGATGCGCATAGAAGAAAGCTGATAAGCCGGACGAAGACGGTATCCACCGATTTTTCGATCTTACAAGGCGAAAACGAGCGTTCCGGCAAGCCTTTTGCAGCTCTCAACAAGCCTTCGCGTTGCGGGTCGCAAAGGGAGGGTCTCGAAACCGTTGAACGGCCCAATTCAACAGTGACTGAGAACGCTCTTAAGCAATGATCAACGACTTAACTGCCTGAGACAACGTGCTGCGAATTGAGGGCATGCAGCGCTGGCAGTGGCAGGGCGGGCAATTGCAGGGCGATCTCATCCAGCAAGCGATTCGCGAGCTCAAGCTTGCATTGAGGCAAGAACGGGTCCTTTGTGCCATCGCGCCTTAGCAACCAGCCTCCGTTCCGATGCGAACCAAACCCCTGATTGGGCTGATCAATGGGATTCGCAAACAACAGGTCGCATTGTTTGGCAGAGAGTTTTTGACGCGCCCGTTCCAGCAGCGAATCAGCTTGACCACTGAGAGCAGCAAATCCCAAGAGCACTTGACCTGGGGGGCGGCGCTCAGCCAAACCGGCCAACAGATCGGGGACAGGCTCCATTTCGGCCGAAAGAACGCTGGCCAATGCGGCCTTCGCGGGCTTGTCAGGAGATGCACCACCACGCCGGCGCAGATCGGCCACCGCTGCCGCCATTGCCACCGCGTCCACGCCCGGTTGAAGATCCATCAGTGCCGACTCCATCGCTTGCGCTGACTCCACCGGATGGCAAGACACTCCCTCAAGCCAGGCATCTGGCAACTGCAAGG
>NZ_JAKUHK010000033.1:0-12750 GCF_023630655.1 Synechococcus sp. MU1655
GCGAGGACGTTCAATCGATGCACTGCAGGCAGCCAGATCCAAGGGACTGCTGGCACAGAACAATCCATCCAGAGGCTGGTGTGCTGGGTCGAGGCCGGCGGCAATGCGCTCAGCTGGCGTTGAAAGGTGCCACCCGCAAGATGTCGGCCAGGATCGGCACCACGCATGTTGAGGCGCAGCACCGCATATCCAGCCGCAAACAGGGCGATACCAAGCCTGCGCAGGCCTTCCCGTCGACTCGAGCCCCCGAGTCCGTGCAAGACAACCACCAGCGCCTTCGGAGCTGGTGGACACTCCAAGAAAGCCAGCAGGGCTCCAGAGCCCGCGGCACCGCTGCTCAAAGCAGGTACTTCGATCTCCAGGGGTTGACCCTGATCGATCGGCAAATCCACGGGTCGGAGCGTGTCCCTCAAGGTCTGAAGGTCGCCCCCCCACCAGGGAAAACGCTGCCGAAAGGGAGCAACCCCCAGTTGCTTCAGCAGCTGGGGGTCTGGGTTTGGATCAGGCCAGCTCACAGGCGCATCATTTCTTACCGACGCCTAACTCCTTGAGTTCTCCCAGCAGATCTCCAAGCACCTTCTTGGCATCGCCAAACACCATGGAGGTGTTGCCGAGTTCAAACAGGTCATTTTTGATGCCGGAATAACCAGCACTCATGCCGCGCTTCACCACAAACACAGTCTGGGCCTGCTGAACATCCAACACTGGCATCCCATAAAGCGGCGAATTGGGGTCGGTCTTGGCCTGGGGATTCACCACATCATTGGCACCCAACACAAGCACCACATCGGTAGCAGGGAACTCAGGATTGATCACATCCATCTCCTTGAGCTGCTCGTAAGGCACATCGGCCTCAGCCAGAAGGACATTCATGTGACCGGGCATGCGGCCCGCCACAGGGTGAATCGCATAGGCCACCTCAATCCCAGCCGCCTCCAAGGAGCGGGTTACCTCTCGCAACGTGTGCTGGGCCTGGGCCACAGCCAGGCCATAGCCGGGAACAATGATCACGCGTTCTGCCGCTTCAAGGGTGAGGGCGCACTCCTCAACACTGCAACTGGTGATGTTGGTGTATTCGCCACCACCACCGGAGGCTGTGGATGAAGCGCCAAGAGCTCCGCCAAACAGCACCGACACCAGCGAGCGATTCATGCCGTTGCACATCACCTGGGTGAGGATCAAACCGGCAGCGCCCACCATCGCGCCAGCCACGATCAGCAGCTGACTGCCCACAACGAAACCGGCAGCAGCGGCAGCCACACCGGAATAGCTATTCAGAAGAGAGATCACCACTGGCATATCCGCTCCACCGATCGGCAGGGTGACGCCGATGCCCAGAAGGCCGGAGGCGATCACCAGCAACCACAGCGCGGCCTGACTGCTGCCGTCGGAAGCGATCAACTTGATCGCAGCCACAAGACAAACAACGGCCAGAGCGATGTTCACAAGGTGGCGGATCTTGCTCTGCATCCAGGGAGGCGTTGAGAGCCAGCCCTGGAGCTTGGCCATCGCCACGATCGAGCCTGTGAAGGTGATCGAGCCAACGAAGACCGAGATCACAATCGACACCACCGCGACGAGCGTGCCGTCATCGAGCGTGCCGGGGAACAGTGCTGCAGCCAGGGCCACCAACAGCGATGACATGCCGCCGCAGCCGTTGAACAGCGCCACAGTTTCGGGCATGGAGGTCATGGGAACCCTCTGGGCCGTGATCGCACCCAGGACTCCACCCACAACAGTGCCGGCGATGATCCAGGCCCAGGCCTGTCCATCGAAGCTTGGGAAGCCCAAATAACTGATCAGAAGACCAATGACAGCGAGGGCCATGGCAACAGCGGCGAGCTGATTGGCACTCCGTGCGGAACGCACCTTGGAAAGACCTTTGATGCCGAGTGCCAGCAGCAGAACGGCGACGAGGTCGATGGCGTAGTTCAGGAACTCCATCAGCTGTTCTCCTTGCGGGCGGGCTTGCGGCTGAACATGGCGAGCATGCGGTCAGTGACCAGGAAGCCGCCAATCACGTTGAAAAGAGCGAAACCAAGAGAGACCGAGCCGAGAACCAGGAGAGGGGTACTTCCATCAGCTTTGATGATCGCGGTAAGAGCGGCCAGCATCGTGATCCCGGAGATGGCATTGGCACCACTCATCAATGGCGTGTGAAGCGTTGGGGGGACCTTGCCGATCAGTTCGAAGCCAAGCAGGCTTCCGAGCAGCAGGACCCAGAGAGCATTCACCAGAGGTGGGGTTTGGGAGGCAGTGGCCGCACCCATGAGTAGAAGAGAATCCATTAGTTGGCTCCTGGGGTGAGAACGTCTCCGCGGCAGATGGTGCCGTCCTGACTGATCAGGCATCCGGCAATCAGCTCGTCTTCGTTGTCGAGGGTGAGCTGGCCGTCTTGAAGGGTGGGCTGCAGTAATGCCAAGAGATTGCGGGCGTACAACGCGCTGGCGTGATTCGGGACGCTGCAGGGAAGTTCGTTCGCACCAATCAGCTTCACGCCTTTACGGTTCACCGTTTGGGACGGAACGGTGTCGGCACAGTTACCTCCTTGAGCAACGGCCAGATCAACCACCACCGATCCAGGGCGCATGCGATCAAGCATGTCCTCACTGATTAAGCGTGGGGCTCGCCTGCCAGGAACTTGGGCTGTACAAATTGCCACATCAGCCTGGGCTAATTGGTCAGATAGCTGTTGTCGCTGCGCGGCCAGAAACGCGTCTGAGGCTTGCTTGGCGTAACCACCCGATTCCGCTGGCTTGTCATCCATCTCCGGGGGATCGATGAAACGGGCTCCCAGCGACTCCACCTGCTCTTTCACGGCAGGGCGAATGTCGCTCACATACACAACTGCCCCCAAACGGCGAGCAGTGGCCACGGCCTGAAGACCTGCAACACCAGCACCCAACACCACAACCCTGGCGGGCTGCACGGTGCCTGCTGCGGTCATCAGCATCGGGAAATAGCGATCCAAGGCCGCAGCGCCAAGCAAGACAGCCTTGTAGCCAGCGATGTTGGCCTGAGACGAGAGCACATCAGCGGACTGGGCACGACTGATCCGGGGCAGGAGCTCAAGGGCCATGGCTGAAAGACCACATCCCTTCAAGGCTTCCGCTAGCTCGTGATTGCCATAGGGGGACAACATCCCCACCACCAGGGCACCCCGGCGCAAGCGACCGAGCGATGCCGGACCAGGGCTTTGAACACACAGCAAAACGTCGGCCTGACCCCAGGCTTGCGGCTCTCCTGGAGCAACCAAATCGGCTCCAGCACTGGCGTAGGTCTCGTCAAGAAAACCGGAGGACACTCCGGCACCACGCTCGACGGCTACGGAGCAGCCGAGAGCAATGAATTTTTTAAGGGTCTCGGGTGAAGCAGCCACACGGGTTTCAGCCGCTGCGCTTTCAATCGGGATAAGGAGTCTGGGCAAGTTCGTTGTGCCGCCACCCAGTTGAGATTACGAGGTCGTGGCTCCCGAAACGCATCTTTTCTGTAGAAGCTGACTTAGTGAAGCAGCTGTGGCTAGTCAGGGGATTCTGTCTTTAGGCGCATGGGTCTCTCCGCAATCGAATGTCCCGATGGCGTTTGCCACAGCCATCACGGCGGGCATGCCGTGAATCGCCGCACCATGGAAGAACTTCTTGCCGAACATGGCCGGGAATGGTGCGAGCGCCTCGCAGAACGGGTCTACGAAATGTCTGTGGACACGTTCTCTCAATCGGTGATGCCCAGCCTGCACGCAGCGGGCTGGCAACGACGCCACCTGGATTGGGAATTCAAATTGCAAGACAAACAGTCCGACACAGAGGCCGAGCCGGATCGGACTCTGGTTGATGGAATGATCAACGCCACCGAAAGCTTCCTGCGCAGCAGCGAAGTTCACCGTTTGTTCATTCAAGAACTCGTCCAGGGAACCTTTGAAGAAGCCTCAGACGATCATCTGCGTAGCAACGCCGTGCGTCAGCTGATCGAAGACGAAATTCTGACCATGCTTCAAGACCAGAAAACGGCCATGTTGCAGCGCATTGTCAGCCAACTCACCAGTGCGGCTGACGGCGATGCGCAACGGGCGCAAACCGCTGCAGAAGAGGGGTTCATGGAAGTAGAGCGCTTGCTCTATAACCACAGCGAATCCCTTTAGCCATAGATCTCGATCCCGGCTAAAAGAGCGGCAAAAGCTCTTGCTCAACCGCCTGCACCAGGGGCCATTGCCTCTGGTGCTGCAACCAACGCAGCCGCAGAATCAACGGATCGATATCGCATTCAAGGGGCCAACACTGCTCAAGCCGTTGGCGCTGATCAGGATTGGATGGGTAACGAGGACGGCTTTTGGCCATGGCGGCAGGGGGCCGGAAACCCCAAGAGCTGTTGGCTGGAAGCTAAGGGTGGCATCCACGGATGGAATGGTTAGAAAGACCTAACTTTTGCGGCTGACCGATCGCACGTCCTTCGTTTCAGCTCGCAGGAGACGGCCCACGAGCCAGGATCCAACCGCGTCAGTGGCAACAGCAACTGGTTCAGCTGCTGCGCAGACGCCTGGATCCAGACGCAAGCCACGGGCGCGACGTGCTGATCCATGCAGGACCAGGTGCGGGCAAAACCCTGGGGGCCCTGCTCGGATTTCAAGCCATGCAGCAAGAGGGGAGGTTGAAATGCTTTTTGGTGATGTGTCACCGCACATCGATCCTCAACCAATGGCGCACAGCAGCCGAACGGGTGGGGTTACGCCTCGAGCACTGGAATGAATCGACACCCAACATCCAGAGCCAAAACCTCCAGCACGCCGATGGTTGGCTCGTCACCTACCAAGGGGCAGCGAGTCAGCTCGACGGGCTCAAACAGGCGCTCGAGCCATGGGCTGGTGATCAGCTTTTAGCGATTGCGGATGAAGCGCATCACCTGGGCGTAGATCCGGATGAGCCGGATGGTCCGGTCTGGGGACGCACCTTTTTAGAGCTGAGCAGCCAGGCTCGACTCAGGCTGGGGCTCACAGGGACCCCCTTTCGAGCCGACAATCTCGCCTTTTGTGCCGCGAGACGGATCCGAATCCAGGAGGGGGAACAACTGGTGGAGCAGATCAGTCCTGACCTCTGCGTTGAGCCCCGAGAGCTGATTGCCGCTGGTGACGTACGACCGCTGGAATTTCGCTTCCAAGACGGTTGGGTGGAGCACAATCGTGCTGGGAAGCCTGATCGCGACGTCTCGCCTCTCTCTGAGGAGATGCGTGAAAGCTGGAGAGCACGCAATTTGCGCAGGGCGATCCGTCTCTCCGATAGCAGCAGCATTGCTCAGCAACTCTTGATCAGGGCCAGACGCAAACTGGAGCAGGTGCGTGAACAGCACCCGAGCGCTGGCGGTCTCGTGATTGCCAAAGACATTGCTCACGCCCGATCGATCAGCTCCCTGCTGAGGGAGCAGGGTGATCGGGTGGACCTGGTGCATTCGCAAGATCCAGAGGCCGCCCAACGACTCAGCAGCTTTCAAGAGGGTGGTGCCGACTGGCTCGTCAGCATCGACATGTGCGCCGAAGGCTTCGACGCCCCAAGGTTGCGCGTTGTCGCCTATCTCACAACAGTCGTCACCCGCAGTCGCTTCGTGCAGGGCATCACCCGCGCTGTTCGGATGTGCAGCGCCAGGGCAGCCACTGAAACGGTGCCTCGAGACCCTTCTTATGTGTTTGCTCCTGCGGACCCATTGCTGATGAGCTACGCGCGCAGCTGGTCTCTCTCAGAGCCCTATCGGATTCAAGCCCAACAACAGGAAGCAGATTCCGATGACCCGCTGCAGTCGGGCGCATGGAGAGGTCCCAGCCTTCCCTTGGAGGCCGTCAATGACGGAGCTGGTGCCGTGATTCGCCTCAGAACCCCCGAATTACCCAATTTTTTGCATCAATGAAAACTTCTCCGCAGAAAAAAAAATGCGACGTTGTGCGAAATCACACACGATGTTGGTCCTCCAACAGGCAATGTGGTCTCTATCAGGGAGTCAGTCATGGACGCAGCACTTGAACGCCGAGTCAGTGTTGCCACCTGCTGGGCAACAACCAGAATCAATGCCCTAGACAGCACTGAGCGCTATGAGGACAGCTACGCATTGACTCAAGAATTCAGGGAATGGATCACATGTATCGGGGAAAGTCCGGAACTCTTTGCTGAATCCGTGATGAGCGTGGGGCAAATTTCAGAGAAACGACAAGGTTTCGACCTCGAAGAAGGCGCTGAGGATTCGGTCGAAATCTAAATAAATTATTAAATCTTGCTTTTGCGACACATATTCTCCCGGAAATTGCACAGCGTTTCTCATTAAAAACAAAGCGACCGCTCAGAGAGCCCCTTTAGATTCAACTCATACTCAATACGCATAAGCCATGGGCGCGAGCGAGAACCTAGTGATCGTCGGATCCGGCCCAGCTGGGTACACGGCAGCCATTTACGCGGCAAGAGCCAACCTCAATCCGCTCCTTATCACGGGATTTCAGCGCGGCGGGATCCCGGGCGGTCAACTGATGACCACCACGCATGTTGAAAATTTTCCCGGCTTTCCTGATGGGGTCCTAGGCCCCGATCTGATGGATCTCATGAAAGCTCAGGCGGAGCGCTGGGGCACTCATCTTCTCGAAGCCGATGCTGACCTGATCGACTTGAGCCAGCGTCCTTACCGCATTCAGGCCGACGGCAAGACGATCCAAACCCAATCGATCATCATCGCCACTGGCGCGAGCGCCAACCGCTTGGGCTTACCCAGCGAAGAACGCTTCTGGAGCAAGGGAATTAGTGCTTGCGCCATTTGCGATGGCGCAACTCCCCAGTTCCGCAAGGAGGAATTGGCGGTGGTTGGAGGCGGAGATTCCGCTTGCGAAGAAGCGGTATATCTCACCAAGTACGGCAGTCATGTGCACCTGTTGGTTCGCTCGGACCGCTTGCGAGCCAGTGCAGCCATGGCTGACCGGGTTGAAGCCAATCCCCAAATCACGGTCCACTGGAACACCGAGGTGGTGGACGTTGAAGGAACGGACTGGATGAACGGCCTACGACTTCGCAATCGAGACAGTGGCAACGAGGAAACATTGGCCGTGCGTGGAATGTTTTATGCCATTGGCCACACGCCCAACACCGAACTGTTGAAAGGCCAACTGGATTGTGATCGCAGCGGTTATCTCGTCACCCAACCCGGCAGACCAGAGACCTCCATGGAAGGTGTGTTTGCAGCCGGCGACGTCGCCGATGCGGAATGGCGACAAGGGATTACAGCTGCAGGCAGTGGCTGCCAAGCGGCCCTTGCCGCAGAACGCTGGTTAAGCCATCACGACTTGGCCACGCTTGTGAGTCGTGAGGCGGTTGAGCCGCAAAAAGCCAGTGCGCCACAAGCCTTAGAAGCAACAACGGAAGCCAGTTACGACGCCAATGCTGAATGGCAAAAAGGAAGTTATGCCCTCCGCAAGCTCTATCACGACAGCAAGAAACCCCTGCTCGTTATTTACAGCTCCCCAAGCTGCGGCCCCTGTCATGTGCTGAAGCCACAGCTGAAGCGGGTGCTCTCAGAACTGAATGGTCAGGCTCAGGGCGTCGAAATTGACATCGAAGCCGATCAAGAGATTGCAGAACAGGCTGGCGTCAACGGCACCCCAACGGTCCAGCTGTTTTATGACAAGTCGCTGCAACAGCAGTGGCGCGGAGTGAAACAGCGCAGTGAATTCAAGGGTGCGATCGAGGCCCTTCTCAACGCCCAGTGACTTAACGGCGGCGTGGGCCACCAGGACGGTTACCACCTGGACGCCCACCCGGTGCACCCGCATTGCGCTCGCGGTAAGTGATCCGACCACGGGTCAGGTCATAGGGACTGATTTCCACCAGAACCTTGTCACCTGCCAGCAGTTTGATTCGGAATTTTGTGAGCTTTCCGGCGGCGCGGCACAGGCACTGGTGACCAGCGGGCTGCTCCAGGGTCACGAGGTAAAACCCGTTGCCCTGCTCTTTTTCAATCACACCCGAGGTCTCAATCATGCGCCAAGGTCAACGTCGTCATTGATGCCAGTTTAGGAGGCCACCTTCAACGCTTTTCCACCATTGCCCCGTCAGTCTGTTTAAGGTCATCTCCGCTACTTCAAGCCATTTGATGCTCCCCCCGCTCACCCTCGACCTGGGCCTGTTGCTGATTTCTATCGGCGCTGTGAATCTCTGGCGTAACCGTCAGAATGCGAATTAGCTTGTTGGCAAGTTCTGAAGTGTTTTTGTGTCTGAATCAGCTCTGATTGCTTTCACATCCCTGGTTCAATCCGATTCTCAGCTACGGGAGCAGGTACGCCAGGCACCCACACCAGCTCACGTTGTGAATCTTGCTTCTGAACAAGGGCACGTCTTCAACCAAGCCACACTCATGAAGATGCAAGCAGAGAAGATGAAGCATCTTCATGATGACCATCTCAACAACGCGTCCAGCTGGGGCGAAGCACTTTTGCTTTGCTTTGGAGCACACAACTGATCCTTCTGCTGCACAAGCCCTATGGGGTTCTGAGTCAGTTCACACCTGAACTGCAGAGCCGCTGGGGATGCCTAGCTGAGTGGGTCCCAATCCCAAATGTTTACGCTGCTGGCCGCCTCGACGCCGACAGTGAAGGGTTGCTGTTGCTCACCGACAACGGCCGGCTGCAGCAACGCCTCACCGATCCTCGATTTGGCCACTGGCGACAGTATTGGGTCCAGGTGGAGGGCTGCGCGAATGAAAGCCAATTGAATCAACTTCAGCGGGGAGTGATGATTCAAGGGCGCCGAACCAGGCCTGCGAAAGCGAGGGTATTAGCCGATCAAGAAAGACAAACAATTGGCGATCGCAATCCACCGATTCGAGAACGTCGTTCGATTCCAACCTCCTGGCTATGTCTTGAACTTCGTGAGGGACGCAACCGCCAAGTGCGTCGCATGACCGCAGCGGTGGGCCTCCCCACCCTGAGGCTGATTCGTCACTCCATCGACTTAATGGATGGAGAGACAACCCTGAGCCTCAATGGCCTCAGTCCAGGAATGTGGCGCGAGGTCACCCGCTCGGAAGATCAACGCCTCAAGCGGCTGCTTAACCGTTCGGCAGCGCACCGGTCAGCGTGACCGCGCGAAATTCGATTCCTTCAACAATCCGCCAGGGAGTGGCAGAACGCTCGGCGTACTGAACCTGCTCAAGCCCCAGCGCTCGGAAATCCTCCAAAAAAGCCTCCTCCAACCAGGCCCCACTGATGCAGCCACTCCAAAGCTCGGCGTCCTGCTGAAGAGCCATCGGCACCGGGCGATCGCAAACAATATCGCTGATCGCTACGCGCCCCGCAGGCCGAAGGACGCGCCGAATGTTCTGCAACAACCTCTCCCGGGCGGAAGGGTTCACCAGATTCAGCACGCAATTGCTGAGCACCAGATCAATGCTGGAATCAGCCACCAGAGGCGCTCCCGTGGCATCGGTGGCATCAAGCGCCTCGATCGCACCCTCGAGAAAGCAAACATTGGCGTAGCCAATCCGCTCTGCCACCACGGGTGCAGCAGAGCGAGAAAGGGCCAACATCTCCGTATTGCGGTCCACACCAATCACTTGGCCTGTTGCCCCAACCACCTGTGCACAAATAAAGGCGTTCTTTCCGCTTCCACTACCGAGGTCCAAAACAGTATCTCCAGAGCGCACCCAACGAGTGGGATCACCACAGCCGTAATCCCTCTCCACCACAGCCTGGGGGAGGGGCTTCAACAACGAGGGATCAAACGCCACTGGAGTGCAGAGACAGGCTTCTTGTTCCGAGGCAGCCGCTCCATAACGGTCCTCCACCGCCTGCGTTTGATCGAACGAAGAGGGATTAGGACCGCAACAAGACGACATCGGCAACAGCGTTTGATTACCCCCATTTTGAACAGATCCCAAGCCCTTAAGAGAGCCAGTCCCTAGCTCAGGACGTCCTGAAGCTCACGCACGGTTTGCCATTGCCCGTAGTAGTAATTGGCGCTAGCGCGGCGATCGATATCCTCCATCCCATCAAACGCATCGAAACCAACGCTTTGCCACAGCTCATGCCCACAAGCACGGTTGAGCTCCGTTTCCGCTTCTCGAGCAAGATTGTCGAGCCGTCTCTGAAGGTTTTTGACTTGGGCGGCAGACATGAGAATGATCCAGAAACATGCAAATACTAGCGAGCAAATAGTACAAATACACCACTCTCGCCGTCAACGGGGCTAAAAGGCAGCTTTTTTTTGGCGTCCTTGTCTAGATCGGCCTCCATGTCTCTGAGGCGTTTCAAGATCGTGTCGTAGTACTCGCGGATGTAGGTCTCCAACTGCGTCGTTTCACTGGGGTCCAGGCCAAAGGCGCGATAACTAGCCTCCATAGGAGCGTCAAGAGATCCGCCTCCACCCGTGACCTCAGCAAACGCCAGACGCTCAGCCACGTTGACAGCGGGTTCGAAGAATGAGCAGATCCCCTGCATCAAATTCAGCAGGCTCCCTGGAACGCGAAACACCCTTGCCGACTTGGAGCTAGCCAGCTCACAGAGTTGAATCACTTCTCCGGTGTTCCAGGCTTTCGGTCCCACCACGGGATACGAGCAACGAATCGTCTCTGGGCGATCCACGGCAGCGACCGCGAAACGAGCCATGTCTTGCGTGTTCATGTAGGCGATGCGGGTTGGACTTCCACTCACCCACACCGTCTGACTTTCCAAAATGGGGATCGAGAACTGACTGATCACGCCCTGCATGAACGCCGCTCCTTGCAGGATCGTGTAATCCAGATCCGACTCCTCCAGCAGCCGCTCAGTGCAGTGCTTGATGTCCATCAGCGGAACATCGCGGTGCTTTGAGGCATCCAAGAGGGAGAGAAACACGAAGCGCTTCACATCGGCACGCTCACAAGCCCTGAGCAAGTTGAGCTTGCCGTCCCAATCGGTGACGTAAATGCTCTTGGGATCGGTTGGACGACTCGTGGCGGCATCGATAACCGCATCCATGCCATCGAGTGCGTAATCCAGGCTGTCCGGCTCAAGAAGGTCACCGCGAGTGAGCTCACAGCCCCACTCCTGTAAGAAGGCTGCTTTACGAGGTGAGCGCACTACGCAACGCACTTTGTGGCCAGCATCAATCGCTTGTTTCGCGATTTGACGACCAAGCGTTCCTGTCCCACCAACCACCAGAACCTGCATCGGGTCAGTCATTCCAAGCGAGGAGCCTAAAGGGCCCAAAGTCCGGGTGCGCCTATCAGTCGCCTTGGAGTTTCAAAAGCAAGGCACCACCAGCGAGGCCCACGGGAATCAACACCCAGAACACGACAGCAATTCCGAAAATTTCCGAAGCCATGAAACGGGATTCACAATCAACATCTATTTAACGATCTTTCCCGCCAAATTCGGCGCATCGTCGCAACAAGATGCCGAGAGGCGCATTGGTTCGCACCTGCCCAGCCATGACTCCACTCACCGACGCGCTGTAACCGGAGGCCCGAAGCACTGCAACCAAGGGCTCGATCGCAGGGGGGCCTTTGAGCTGAAGTCGTCGGGATAATTCACCCGTCGACCAGCAACAGGCCGGTTGACCAGGATCCGCCATCAACCCCTCCAGCATCCTCCTGCTGCGAGGGGCAAGGGTTCGGTCTTGCCCCTCGCTTAACCCCGTGCTCGAAGCTGCATCCAACTGGTCACTGATCTCCAAGAGGCCGTTGATCTGGCCAACATCCTGCAGCGGACCAATCCAGAGAGGACCACTCACCGCCCAACGTCCGCAGCCATCGGTACAGGCGCAGGGTCTCCAACCCTGCAGGTCCAACATCGCTTGCACCGCCTGGTCACCGCAGCGGTCACAACGGGCCAAAAACCCCAGCTGCTGCTCTTCACCCGAACGGATCCGCTGACGCATGCGCACCGCAACACGGAAGGTGCGGCCATCGCTAAAGCAAAACAAGGGCTCTAGACCTCGTCCCAGCAGCCAAGCTTCACGGGCTAAGGCAGCCAATTGAAGGCGCAGAGCCAGCTCCCAACTCGAGGGGTGCGCACGAGCCGCTGCACCAAACCGACGCACAGCGGCAAACCGGTCATGCCCCGTCGGTGAGCGACCGTCGGTGCTCGCAAGCAACAGCACGCCTCCAAACCGCATCGCCTGGAGTGTGGATTGGAGCAACACATTCGGGCATCCAAAAGGGTCGAGATCGATCAGATCAAAAAAACGATGCTCCAAATAGGCCTCACGCAGGAGCCTCTCCGCCGCCTGATGGCTCTGGGTGAGCACCACCCCAGCACAGGATTGCAACGGTTCGAGATTGGCGGCTAGCAGGGGCCCACGCTCTTGATCCGCGTCATTCACCCAGAGCTCCACGGGGTGCTGGGACGCCCCCCTCCCCTCCAGTCCCCAGCGAAGAGATCGGATCCCGCAACCAGCCATGAGGTCCAGCCAGCGCAGGGGTTGATCCCTGGAAGCGCCCTCCAAAGTTGAGGCAGCCAACAACACAGAGAGATCTCTCGCCGGTCTGGAATCGGGGCGAAAGAAACCACCCCCGGGCCGCACAGATGCCATCCCTTCGCGATAGTGACCGTTCAACTCCGTCAGGCGTGTGCACGCAACCGCTCTCCAGCCTGCCTCGAACGGTGCCGATTGGGGCGAAAGTGCGGTTTGGACCTGGCAGGGCTACCGCTGTCACTGGCGCGTACTCGGGGATCCCCAAGCTCCCCCGATGGTTTTGCTGCATGGATTTGGTGCCAGCAGCAGCCATTGGCGTCACAACGCAGCTCCACTCACA
>NZ_JAKUHK010000034.1:0-12715 GCF_023630655.1 Synechococcus sp. MU1655
CTGGGAAGAGCCTGAAACCGAACTCCTGGATACGGGTGGCCCCTCTTCCAGGCCAAGCGATGCGGACATAGACCGATCAGGTCCCTCTCGGAGACACCCATGACAACGGCATCCCTCCTAGCCCAAGAACGCTATTGGAATGATCTTGCATCAGAACAAATCCGACGTGAACGATTGGTCAAAGCTGAACGCCTCAACGGACGTTTGGCAATGCTCGGATTTGTGGCTCTTATCGCCACTGAGGACCTTTTACATCAGGGCCTTTTGCAGTCCTTGGGCTTCTAAAGCAAAACAAGAGACCAACGAATTCAATGTTTTTGAGAGCAACCCATGATGAACAACACAAAATCACGCTTCGGTTTCGTGAATTTTGCTGAAACCTGGAACGGGCGTCTTGCAATGCTTGGTTTTGCAATCGGCCTCGGGACCGAGCTGCTAACGGGTCAAGGAATCCTCAACCAAATCGGCCTCTAAGTCGATCGTCACACCATCTGAGGCGACAATCCGAGCCAATTGTCGCCTGCTCCCAAGATCTAATCGATGGAACGACGCCAACAGTCTCTTAACGGTGATCACTCGCTCCTCCTTCAAGGCTTGAGACAACCGTCAGAGTGAAAGGCTGAGTCATTTCTTCAAAGTGGAATCGTGATCGACCACTTGTTGCGTCTAAACCGCCAACGCTTCCCTGAATCCTCGGCCTTAGGGACACTGTCGGAATAAAAACCCTTCGGATCATCCAGGTTTTGACCGATCTCTGTTGCTCCACCCAGAGGAATCTGAAAGCCAACGTAGTGATCACCTTCCTTACGGCATAAACGCACCGGAGACTGCGAGTAACTGGTCCAAACCCCTGCTCTCTTCACTGTGTATTTGCCAGCACTCTCCGCCCATTGATTGCAAGCTCTAAACGCAGCCTCTGGAGACTCATAGCGGTTAAGACCATAAATAAAACTGATGCAATTAGGCACTTGCGTAATAACCAATGCTGCCAAAAGGAGCTGTGTGATTCGACTGGAAGCCATAGGAGCTCCTGGTTATGAAATAACTTTGATCATGGTCAACCCTTTCCATGACATAGGTGGACTCCCTTCAAACTCAAAGCAACGTTCTTCTCAATCAAACAATCGCTCGCTCCCACCTTCAAAGAGAGCAACACACAGAAGCAAAACCAACCCATCCAATCAAAAATTAAAATTTATTGTTCAGCCTGTAAATATCTAAGCGCAGGACTGGTCCTAGAGATTGAGAGGGGGGCAGGGAAGGAGATTCGGGGTAAAAACTGGACGACCATTCGTAAATCCCCTGCCTTGGATTAATGCTTGGAATCACAACACTAATAATCTGACCAGGCTTTACAGAAGGACTAAAGACAATCTCAGTGATTCCACGTTCATCATCGAATTGTATCGTTGCGAGCCCTTTTTCCCCCCGCTTCCTTAGATTATAAAATCCAGAATAAACAGTGAGATCCTTGTCTCCCCACTTCCACCTTTCAGTGCCAGTAATTTGCGACAAAGCAATTCTTTCAAGATTTGCTCCAGCATTGGCGGGCAATTCCAATGAGATCACAGGATACGATCTCTGATAAGAATTTGAGTATGAATTGTGAATGGAAATACTTCTAGGAGGATTTTCAAAAAACTCCTGACCGTATAGCTCCGTCGAATGCGCGCTCAAGGGCTGGGCACAAAGAAAAAGGAGAGAGAGTGTGGCAGCCTTATTCACGGGTCTATTTTTTGTGATTCTAGTAGAGAACTCAAGGAGAGAGCGCCATCAAATAGGCAATACATCTAACCTATGAACTAATTTTATAGGCAGATCGAGCAATTTCTATTGATCTTTTGAGACTGCCTCATCACAAACACCAGGCCTTAGCCAACGGCATGACCCAGATCGCCGGCCAGTCGATCCTGCCGTTTAGCTCTATCACTCCGGTTCGCATCCAACCAACAGTGACCACACGATGCATTCCGATTGAAACCGCATCAAATTTGGCAACCGAGATTAACGCAAGAAACTGATCTTTCTGGATGCATTGACAGAAGAGGGCTCAGCCAACAGAAAGGATTTAACGAGTGGTTCAGACACCATGAACCCGTATGAGCTGCGGAGAGCTTCTAATAACCACCAAAACGCAGCGCCAGCTCTAAGGCCCCATAACCAAAAAGAAATGTGCTGCCCAGCAGCGCCAACTCTTTTTTAGAACTTGCCATGGAAAGAAGGGACGAACCCACCAACAACGCTCCGAAGAATCTAAAGGAAATCTGAAGCTCCAATATTTAGAAAGCTATCAATCTGACCGTTGAGAGGAAGTTGTTTACTCAAATTCATGAAAAAAGCGTAACAAGGGGTGCTTTCAAGTCTCGGCGCAATGTTTCTATATATATTTGATCAGATAAAAATTGATGGGCCTCAGATCGCCACTGCATGTAACGAACGCAGCCCTGATCGCCCACACTCTTGGTTTATCCAGTGGTTTTGGCCAGTGATTCTGCAAGGCATCAGCCTGACCTGCCGCAAATCACTGGCTTCACTGAAGTTTTGGTGGTTGCAGTGAAGGCGAGAAGCTTTTGACACCTGCCTTTTGCTTGCTTTCTGGTGTTCGCTTGGCAGACTGGGCCACCCATCCGATTGTCCTTTTGCCAGTCGATCGCAACTTAAGAGCTGTCGCGGCCACTTCTCCCGCAGAGGCAGCCCTTCTTCAGCAGGAGGAGCGTCTCCGCATGCCAGGGATCCGTGGAACCAAGGCTGCACAGAGAACGGATCTCGACGGAATAGGAGCGAGCGCTCCCTCTTAGAAATCTGGGTGAAACAGCACTTTCAAAGCCAGCGACTCTCAGGCTGGCCTCAGAGCAACGGATGCTCCGTCAATTGCATCCATCACGCAATGTCCAAGTTGGACGTGGTTTGTCTGCGTTGCCGTCAGCTACCTGACCAAAGACAAAGCCTGTAATGATCAACATTGGGCAGAGTTGAATCCCGAGACAAAAAAAACGAGCGGATTGGTTTTAATTAGTTGGTTAATTCAATGTCAAGAATCCTGCAGCCCGTTGGAGGAACGTCAAACAACACCCACAAGAAAAAGCGAGGAGCTTTGGTTTCCCTATAGATCTCCCAACTAAATCATGACATCTCCAACGCGAGCAGATTTTCTTAGTAAAGAGATGACAGCTTGACAAGCAAAAGCCTTCTGCTTGGTTTCAGATCATCTTTCTCAAAAAAATTCTACACGTCAATTCCATTCAGCTTTGCTGCCAAGACAGCATCGGCTTGCGTTAGGCCATCAACTTTATGGGTGTAAATCACAGCTTCCGCATGTGCCCAGCCCAGGGAAAACTCAGCATGGTGTCCCTCAACCTCACAGATTGCTCCTGCTGCATTCACCCAATCAAGGGCAGTCTGGAAATCGATAAATCGCAGTGATCGAGAGAGGTGATGATTATCGACCACCTCCCACCCAGGCAATTGAGGCAGCAGATCAGCAAGTTCCGCTTCTGTGAGCTTAGGAGCGCCTTCTTGACAGGGGATACAGGTCTGTTTTGCCAAATTCATTGAGATCTCCTGCAGCTTTTGAAGTATGGCCGTAATACTGAAAACAGTGACGCGGGAGCTGAGGCAAACACTCCAGCCCCTAAATAGACCCCCTACTTCCGTAGCCTCAAGATCAAGTGCCGGTGACGCATGGACGAAGACAGCAGAAAAGCCAGACGAACTACTTTTGCCTGGGTTATCGGCGCCAACATCGCCGCATGGGGCCTTTACCTCGTCCTAACGAAGGTCGTGGGAATGGATTTCGACATGATTCGCCAGGCCAACTACGGTTGAATCAAGTAGACGTTCCAGTTCTCCCTTGCTTTCAACCGGTCGTTTGCTGTCTGGTTGTTTGCCTTGATCGACTCCCACCACAACAACGGCCACACGGCAGGTAATCGCCCCCTTCGATCCGAATACCACCCAGCACAGATGGAGCGCCATACAACCCGCTCACCCAGAACGACTCCACACCCAGCCCACCTCTGAACCACCCCAGCACCAGCAGTTCGGCTGCGTCGTGGATTGCTTGGCTGCCACTTGAGCTGCCTATGAGCACGGAGCATAGGGGGCTTTATCAGTTATCACCTGGGAATCAAGAAAATGGGCCAGATTTTTTCTCTGCTGCCCATGGCTAAGTATTGACAGAGAGGAAGCTGGGAAGAGGTGGATTACGAATACGAGTCGAGACGGTGTAGCACATAGCTGGTCAGAGTTGAATATGAAGATTGGATCATTGCGGCTAATTGATATTGACAACAAAGTTGAGTTGAAGGGTAACTGCTTCAGGAATTGACCAATCTCTCGAAAGCGCATCAAGAAGACTGAAGCGGAATTTACTTGATAATTTTGTCTACCAAGACATCATCAAAATACACCCGTACCCTGTGAAACATTTTGCCATCAAACTCTAATATCCAGGCATATTGGTTGTTGTAAGGCTTCCCACTTTTAGCAACAGCTTTGGAAGTCATCTCCAGCACAACGAAGGCGCCATCAACGATAACATTATTTACCTTCCACTGAATTCCGCCGTCCAAAGAAGACTTTAGCCTTGAGACTGCTGCATCAATGAAGTGCGCCCTAGATGTATAGACACCAGCAAGAATGCTTGAGCCTGTGATAGCCCATTGGACGTCCTCCGCTACAAAATTGGCCAAAAACTGATCAATAGCGCCAATTTCAAGCAGATTAATAGCATTGTCAACGTAATCACGAGTGACCTGCATAGCAACAAGCACGAAGCGAAAATCAATTATAGAAGATTTCGGAAGAATCTTGATCGTTCAAATCATTTTGGAATGTCACTGACTTAGGCAATTGCAATGCATGGAGCTACAGAGCGATTCAATAGACAAGCTGGGGCAATGCAATACCTCAAACCATTGGAAAGACTGCATTAGACATGCATATAACGCCAATCCTTTGCAGGGATGACTGAAGCGATGAACGCGAGGCTGAGCTCACTGCCCTCATCAACAAGCTCTGTCGGATCAATGGCAAAGACTGGCCACGCGGGCATGCCGCAGAACTTGCACGACGGGCCGGTGTCTCCACTCAGGCCATCGACAGCCGCCGCAACACTGCCCTGAAAACGTAAGCCGAGGAAAACACATAGTCCGCACCACGCTCACCGCAGCAGCACTCGCCATCGGATCACCTTCAACCGAGATGGTCAATACACCCTGAATGTGTTCTGGAAAAAGCCGTAACCCGTGAGCCAGGCGGCTGGGGCGAAGGTGCGTGCTGGAGGGGATGAAAGCAGCAGTGTGATCAGCTGACAGACCAGCCAAAGCTGATGAAGATGAAAGTCATCGCGCCTGCTCGAAGCCATGACAAACGATTGCGTTGTGACCCCCGAACAGATCATGGGAACGTCGCAACAGAGTGCTAATGGCCACCGAAAAGGGACCACCTCGGCCTTTTTTCTCAACGCGGAATGGGCCCTCCGCAGGCCGTTGATAACGGATCAAGATCTACTGCAGGCTGAAGCCTGCAAACGCATGCTTAGGCGTCAAATGGTCGACATTGTGCGTTCCAACGGCGTCGGTGACCTGTTCGACTGGCGCGACCAGGACATCGCTGAGATCTGCCTGGAGGAGATGGCCAAGCGTGGCGATGAGGAGGTTCAGGGCTTTGACGATGAGAATCTCAAGGCGCTGGCCTCAGGTGAGGTGTGCGGATTCACCGGTGAGGATCTGTTGCCGGGTGCTCAGGATTTCGGAGCATCAGCTGCCCAGACAGCTACCAGTAGCCATCGCACCGATGCTTTGCTGCAGGAGCATCTCGAACGACAGCGGGGGGTGCGCAAGGGGACGTTCGGTGCTTTTTGCGCGAACTATCGACTGGCCAGGACGCAGCCGGATCCGGCTGCGACAGCAGCTGCGGCGATGATGCTTGAGCTGCTGCCTCACGTGCATCAGCTCGGATACCTCAAGTGGTGGGTGTGCCGTGATGCCTGGGCCGAGGCTCTGGTCGCGGCGGGGGCTTGATGGCGGGCAAATCCCCCTATCGGGTGATGTCAGGACCGATCACCGCGATCAGCGTCCTTGCTCATAGGGAGCCCATAGCGCAGTATGGAAAATCAAAAAACAAATGTCGAAGATATTTGATTAGAGGAGATCAGAGCAATCCGCGGTCAAATGAAGGATGCCAAAGAGAAAACCACTAGAACTGATGCCGAATTAGATGAACTTGCTGCAAGGCAAGCACAACATGCTGTTCTCTGAGCAATCTCAGACTTGCAAAGTCGAATGTACGAATCTCCTTGATCATTGGTGGTGCATCAATGCTTATTACTGCAATTGTTAATTGTGATCCGATGCTTAATTCCACTGGACGAGGGAAGAGTGCATTGGAAGACGAGAACTTGAGTATGAGGTCGAGACTTTGAGGCAATGTGCACCGTCAGATGCACTTAATAAACCAAGTGAACACGAGAAGGCAGAGCAGACCGCTAGATGACATGATTGGCAGATGAGTATTCGAAGTGTCCTGCGAATTGGTCACCCGTCTTTACGCGGGCGCTCGACGGAAATCCCTGATGATTGGTTCGGCAGTCAACGCTTGCAGACGCTGATAGACGACTTATTCGATACCAAATCAGCATGCTCTGGTGCAGGGATAGCGGCACCTCAGATCGGTGAGCCGTGGAGGGTTTTTGTGCTCGGAATGAAGCACAACCCTCGTTATCCCGAGGCTCCTCCATTGCCTGAGCGAGTAGTGATCAATCCTGTATTCAAAGCAATTGGCGAAGAATCGACGACTTTCTGGGAGGGGTGTCTAAGTGTCCCTGGATTGCGTGGTGAGGTAAAAAGATCCAAATACATTCACCTGCAGTATCAAGACCAAGACGGGGCTTCCCATCAGGAAGAATTGGAGGGGTTTCATGCACGAGCTATTCAGCATGAAGTTGATCACTTAGATGGAGTGTTTTTCACTGACCGCTTAACCAGAACAGTGGCCTTTGGCTTTATTGATGAGCTTCAGGCTCATGGGCTTATTCCTTGAATAAGCACCATTGGTATGCGGACAACGAGTTTGCCCGTATACCAATGGTGCGATCTGATCGATGGTGGTGTCGCTGCCGTGGACTGGGTGAAGCGGTATGCGCAGAAGTGACTCCCAAATCAGAGGAATTTGCAGTGGTTCAAGGCAGCAGCTGCAAGGCTTGCTCCCAGCCACTGCTCGAAACTAAGAGCGATGCCATGAGGTCAAAAACGAATGATCCATGCGGTCTCCAATTTGGATTCACCATCGATCAGACGGTCTCAATCCACATCCCACCATCCGGGGCAAAGCCTCCACCTGGGCGGGCACCGTTTCCCAGGCTTCGATGGCGTTGTGGCGAAGCATCCTGCGAACGCATGGCTGGGTGCAAGGACTGAGTTTGATGTGGTAGATCCAGCTATATCCAGAATGAGCATTACTCGGCTGAAAAGGTATTCACGGTAAATGTCATTGCTGTAGAGCCTTGACTTCCAATACATTCGCCATCCACACCATTGAAGGAGTTACGGATTTAGCCAAAGCAATGACACCTCGCAATTGTTGGGCATCATTGCTTTGTAAAAAGAATATCTAGTTACCCCCGCAAGTTAGATTTCCATGCTCGTCCAGATCTGTATTGCCGGTGCAGTCTACAAGTGTTTCTCCTGGGCAACTTTGACCTTTCTCTATCGAGTAGCAGCCCCATCCATGACCATATGAAGAGCAACAAAAAGTTCCTGCTCTATTTGTCCCAGAATTCTGTTTAAAAGAATTCGTTGATGCATGCCGCGTTCTCCTCGTTTTTTGCTTCTTTGTGCGAGGTTCCGCTTGAGCTGTTCTTCTAGACTGTGCCAATAGCAAATTGCAATTCATTTGCCTTGGCTTCACCTAATGGCAAAACCGCGCAAGGAAGAAACGCCAGTCCAATTAATTTTGTGATTAATTTAGGGTGAAAAAGAGAATTCATTGTGATGGTTAAGTGAGTCTAAAGAGGATTGCTCCCCTGTGAACTCACCATCGCCGAATTGACTGCATCACTCGATGACCACGCTCATAAGCGCCTGTGATCTTGCCCACACCCGAGAAGCCAGATCGCCACTTAGGTTGACAACGCTTGAAACCCAAGCCGGTGTCTTCCGTTTCGCAGGCATCCGGGCAAATGCAGCCGGACCGACCCTTGATTCGAGGCTCCTACGTTTGCAAATTCGTTTGTAAACGTAGGAGCGATTTGATGCAGTAAGTGGTTTCAAGCATCTCGGTGTTTTCCGACAATGCCTGTCCTGGCTTGGTTTTTTGAAACGCCCCCTGCTGGATTCGAACCAGCGACCGACTGCTTAGAAGGCAGTTGCTCTATCCAGCTGAGCTAAGGGAGCACTCATTCATTTTGACAGTCGACGCACGCAACCCCGCTTAAGCTTGAAAGCTGTGCGGTACTGATGATGGCCCCCAGCCGGCTTAACGACAGCCACAAGCAGGAGATTGTGGAGCGGTACCGCGCTGGAGAAACAAGCGCCCAGATTGCCGCGGCCTATAGCTGCAGCACCAATACGGTGAGTCGAACCGTCAGGTCCCTACTCAGCCCTGAGGAGTACGCCGAGCTAAAGACCCAGCGATCCTCGAAAAGCTCTGGTTTAGAGAGCCCTGCTCACGCAAGCTTGTCTTTGAAGGACAGTGTGCCTGAAATCGATACCGCTGAGGTCAGCTGTCCAGAGAGCACACAAACCAACCTCGAAGATTCCAGAAGCGAGGCACCAAGCGCCAGGGAAGAGGAAGGAGTTAAGAGCAGTGGTAACGACGGTAATGATGAGGGCCAAATCCTCGCTCTCGATGATGCCGAGGATTTTGGTGGCTCCGATCTTGACGACAACGAGACCTTCAACACGGACGATGAGACTGTCTTTCATGAAATAGCTGTACTACCGGTCGACCTTCCTCAGGTCACTACCCAACAAGTGATTTGCCGACCCTTCGCATCTGAACTGTTGCCAGACAGCGTCTACATGCTGGTGGACAAAACGGTGGAGCTGGACCCACGGCCGCTCAGTGAGTTCCCTGAATTAGGCCTCAGTGATCCTTCAGAGCAGCAACGTCAGGCTTTATGCCTTTATGCAAGTCCACGCGCTGCTAAACGCCAATGCAGCCGTAGTCAGCGCGTGATCAAAGTTCCAGACACCCAGGTCTTTGAGCAAACATCCCCTTACCTGCTCGCCCGTGGCATCACGCACTTGGTGGTTGAAGGATCCCTGTTTGCACTCAAGTCCTGATTCAGCGGTCTTGATCAGGAGCTGGCGCCAAGACCGCGGCCACACTGCCGCCGCTGACAATCCCCAACACCAAGCTGACGCCGACAATGAAGCCTGAGGGAAGGGGCGCAGAACGCCCAACGCCAAGATTGAGGCGATGGCGATCATTCAGATTCTGAGCACCAAGGCAGAGAACCAACATCAGAGTGAGCCCAGTCCCCAAACTCAACAAAAGCAGTCTCAGGCGGATGAGCATCGCAATCGCTTTTGATTCCATCAGTCTGCCTGTTCGGTCATCGTATGGAGCAACGCGTAGAGCTCGCGTTTTGAGCGTCCAATCCGGCTGGATAGCAGCTTGGCTGCATCCTTGGCACTCATCCCCTCGGTAGTGAGTGCAAGTAACTGCTCCAAACACTGCGTATCGCTTAAGGATTCGATCTCAATGGGTATGGCTCCACCCAACACCACAGTGCATTCTCCCTGGGGGCTGTTTTCTAGAAAATAATGTCGCGCTGCCCCTACGGTTGGGCCCACCTGTTGCTCATGCCGCTTCGTGAGTTCTCGAGCCACTTGTAACGGGCGCTCCTCACCACAAAGCTCGAACAGCTCGTTGAGGAGTTGGCACAAGCGATGGGGAGCTTCATAAATCACGCTGGTGCGCTGCTCAGTGGCAATCAAGACCAGTCGATCCCGGCGTTCCCTGCCTTTTGCAGGCAGAAAACCCTCAAAACAGAAACGGTCGGTGGGAAGCCCGCTGCTCACCAGTGCCGTTGTCGCCGCACAGGGACCAGGGATAGAAATCACCTCACAGCCCAACTCACGCGCAGCAGCGACCAACTCCTGTCCAGGGTCACTAATCCCAGGCAAACCTGCATCACTGATCAGCGCAACGCTGCGGCCCCCTTCCAATTCCAGCAACAGCTGAGGAATCCGCGTGCGGGTGTTGTGCTGATGGAAGGAGCACCGTCGAGCTGCTGACCCGATACGGCTCAGCAGCTGTCCGCTGTGACGCGTGTCTTCACAAGCAATCGTGTCCACAGCAATCAACAGATCACGTGCTCGCGGAGACAGGTCACCGAGATGGCCAATCGGAGTGCCTACGACATACAGCACTCCAGCGGCAGGTTCAGCGCGTTGCTTCACAATGGCTCCGCCCAGATCAAACCATGATGCCGAGCTCGCCGACCCTTCTTGCCGGTATCAACCTGGAAGATGTTTTGAAGGTTCTTCGCCCTCTCAGCTGGGGGGCTGCAGACATCCTGCGTGCCTATGCCCGTGGAGAACAGCCACCCCATGGGTTTCCGAAAGCCCTCAGCGTTGACAACGGCGGAGAAGGACCCGTGTCTGCTGCTGATCTTGCCGTCAATCAATGGCTCCTCGATGGCTTGAAACAATCCTTCCCCGCCGCCGATTGGACCCTCCTCAGTGAAGAAACAGCCAAAGAGCAACTCACGGAGGGGCAACCCTTGGCTGCTGATTGGCTATGGATTTTGGACCCACTGGATGGAACCAAAGATTTCCTTCAAGGCACAGGGGAATATGCAGTGCATCTGGCCTTAGTGCATCAGCAACGCCCCGTGCTTGGGGTCGTGCTCGTTCCAGAACGAGACGAGCTTTGGATTGGTGTGGTGGGTGAGGGCACCTGGTGCGAAAACCGCTCTGGAGAACGAACACCCGTTTGTTTCAGTGAGCGGAGGGTCAGCCATGAGCTGATCTTGGTAGCAAGCCGCAGTCACAGGGATCAGCGACTGGAACAGTTGATTACAGCCTTAGAACTCGGTGATTCTCATGCGGTCGGCAGTGTCGGCTGCAAAGTGGCCACGATCCTTCGCGGGGAAACCGATCTGTACATCTCCCTGTCTGGAAAAAGTGCTCCAAAGGATTGGGACATGGCCGCTCCAGAAGCCGTACTGCTTGCCGCTGGTGGTGCCTTCACCCATGCCAACGGTGGCGAACTCACCTACAACACCGGCGATGTTCGCCAGGCAGGCTGTTTGATCGCTAGCCATGGAAAAACCCATGCCGCTTTATGTGAACAAGCGACACGGGCCATGGAACTGATTGATCCAGGTTTTCAGGTCTGAACCTGGGTGGGCGCCTCTCAGGAGAGGGGCGCTACTGGAGTTGGAGCCGGTTGAGAGTCGGGTGACTCGCCGTTCTGGGGAACGCCCCGCAAGGTGAGGTTGATCCGGCCGCGGTTGTCGATTTCACGGACACGCACCGTGACCTCATCGCCAACCTTGACCACATCTTCGACTTTTTCGACCCTTGCCTCCGAAAGCTGTGAAATGTGAATCATGCCCTCTTTACCAGGCAGGATTTCCACAAAGGCTCCAATCGGAATGATGCGCGTAATGGAGCCCGTAAACACTTCACCCTCATTCACCTTGCGGGTGAGGCCTTCGATGATCTTCTGAGCTTCCTCGGCGGCAGCACCGTCATGGGAGGCAATGGTGACGATGCCACTGTCTTCAATATCGATCTTGGTGTTGGTTCGCTCCGTGATGTTCTTGATGGTGCGACCACCAGGACCGATCACAGTGCCAATCAGCTCAGGATCAATGCGGAAACTGAGCAGGCGAGGTGCGTGAGGAGAGAGACCCTCACGTGGAGTTTCGATCGCCTCCATCATCTTTTCAAGGATGTGGAGTCGAGCAGGGCGAGCTTGATTCACAGCATCGGCCACGATGCTGACAGGAAGACCCGTGATCTTCATGTCCATCTGGAGAGCGGTAATCCCCTTATCGGTACCCGCCACTTTGAAGTCCATGTCTCCAAGAAAGTCTTCAATGCCTTGAATATCGGTGAGGATTTTGACCTCATCTCCCTCCTTGATTAGGCCCATCGCCGCACCACTGACAGGTGACTTCAAAGGAACACCGGCATCCATGAGAGCCAACGTGCTTCCACACACGGAACCCATCGAAGTGGAGCCATTGGAGCTCAACACTTCGCTGACAACACGCACCACGTAGGGAAAGGTGTCTTTCGCGGGAAGCACGGGCACGATGGCTCGTTCGGCCAATGCGCCGTGGCCGATTTCACGACGTCCCGGAGAGCGCATGGGGCGGGTCTCACCGACGGAATATGCCGGGAAGTTGTAATGGTGAAGGTAGGTTTTTTCGTTATTTGGGTTGAGATCATCCATCTCCTGGGCATCACTTGGCGTGCCGAGAGTGGCGGTCGACAACACCTGGGTGAGGCCACGTTGAAATAAACCTGAGCCATGCACTCGCTTCGGAAGCACCCCTGCAGCGGCACTGATTGGACGCACCTGATCAAGGTTGCGACCATCCACCCTTTTGCCGTCCTTAAGGATCTGCTGGCGCATCAAGGTTTTGGTGAGCGCTTTGAAACTGTTTTGAAGGGCCTTGCCGTTGGCACTAACAGCAACTCGAACAGGATCGGAGTCCTTGAGACCCTGGATCGTTTCGGCAGTTGTGCTGCGAATA
>NZ_JAKUHK010000035.1:0-12364 GCF_023630655.1 Synechococcus sp. MU1655
GCTCGCACCGTTTTACGCGACACGCTGTCAAAGACAGATCCGAGCAACGGTTAATGCCTTCAACGACTGTTCTCATCACAACAGCAGCGGGTTTACTGCTTTTATTTGGCATCTACCAACTTTGGAATCGTCGCAATCGCGCTTATCACTCCAGTGAAAGCGTTGCTGCCGCGTACGACGCCTGGACCGAAGACCAATTACTGGAATCCCTTTGGGGTGAGCACGTCCATCTAGGGCACTACGGTTCCCCACCTCAGCCTCGAGATTTCAGGCAGGCCAAAGCCGACTTTGTTCATGAATTGGTCCGCTGGAGTGGCTTCGATCAATTACCGCCAGGATCCCGGGTCTTAGACGTGGGTTGCGGTATCGGAGGAAGCGCCAGGATCCTTTCCCGTGACTACGGTTTGGATGTATTGGGGATCAGCATCAGCCCAGCTCAGGTGAACAGGGCTACCCACCTAACACCCAACACCTTGTCCTGTCGCTTCGCAGTGATGGATGCCCTCAGCCTCCAACTTGAGGATCAAAGCTTTGACGCCGTTTGGACTGTCGAAGCCGGCCCTCATATGCCCGACAAACAGCGGTTTGCCGACGAACTCCTGCGAGTCCTGAAACCTGGCGGTCGTCTGGCCGTTGCCGACTGGAACCGTCGCGATCCTGTTGATGGTGCCCTTGATCGGCGCGAACGCTGGGTGATGCACCAATTACTCACGCAATGGGCGCATCCCGAATTCGCCAGCATCCGAGGCTTTCGCCAGAACCTTGAAAGCAGCCCTCATCGTCGCGGCACGATCAGTACCGATGATTGGACAGACGCCACGTTGCCCTCTTGGAATGAATCGATCCTTGAGGGCATCCGCAGGCCCAATGCGATTCTCCGTCTTGGTCCAAAGGCCGTCCTGCAGGGCCTCCGTGAAACACCAACACTGCTGTTAATGCGCTGGGCTTTTGCACGAGGGATGATGCAGTTTGGAGTGTTTAAAACTGATCACCATTGAGATCACGTTGGTGAGACAACACTGCTGAAATCACTCCAGCACTGAACTTGGATAAGCCCCGAAGTGGAGAAGGTGTTCACACAGCGGCTTGAGGCTGATGGTGAGCCGTTTGAGCAAAGCTGCCGTTTGCTGCCCCGGCAACTCCACATCCACAAAAAACACGTACTCACCAAGCTCACGCTTTGAAGGACGCGATTCAATCCGGCTCATGTTGAGTCCGAGTTGGGCGATCGCTTCCAAAGCCTCAATCAAGGCCCCAGGAGCGTTTTGATGGAGTGAAAAAGCAAGACTGGCAACATCACCCTCGCAACTCACCTCACCGTTCTGAAGCAACAGGAAGCGGGTGCGGTTCCCAGGGACATCATTCACTGGATAGGCCAACTCCTGGAGTCCCTGCTGCCCCGCTAACGAGCGATCAGCAATGGCTGCTCTGAAGTGACTGCCTCGCACCATCCTGGCCGCTTCAGCGGTGGAGCTGGCAGGAAGTTGCACGGCCTGCGGTAGATGACGCGCCAACCAGCCACTGCATTGGGCAAGAGCCTGAGGATGGGATAAGACTTCCGAAATGCCGTCCAGAGACCCGCTACTCAGAAGCGCATGACGAATCGGTAGAACGACAGCGCGACGAATTCTCAAGTTCGAATAAGACCAGAGAGCGTCAAGGATTGCCGTGACCCCACCTTCAACGGAGTTCTCCACAGGCACCACGGCCGATTCGCAGCGACCATCGGCAACATGTTCCACCACAGAACGAAGCCCCAAACAAGCCACCAGCTCTGGTTTCTCGATCGCCTCAAGTCTCATGAGGCTGCGAGCAGCCCGCTCCCCATAGGTCCCCTCCGGCCCGAGAAAAGCCACACGCATCGGCATCGGATCAAGACACACATCGATCGATAGGATCATGCCGCGTCAGGACACGATCATGCCCCTGGCCTTTCGAGCCAGTCAGCATCTCGATCTACCCATCGCAGATGAGTCAGAACGTCTGCGCGCTTATTTGCATGAGCACGACCGCGTTGTCAAAGCATTGCTCGACCCCAGCCAGCTCACAGCCCTGGAACAGGGGCGCTACCGCTACACCGTGACAACGCTGAATGTCTTCCAACTGCATGTAAAGCCAGTGGTGTCGCTAGAAGTTGATGAAGTGAGCGGACGACTGCGTATTCGTGCTCTCGATGCAGACCTGGAGGGATTGGGGCTGGTAGATGACTTTCAACTGAGCCTTGAAGCCTTGCTTGAGGCAACTCCAACGGGACTGCAAGGGGAGGCAATGCTTAGCGTGGAAGTCAGCCAGCCACCCCTGCTACGCCTGATCCCCAAGCGAGTCTTGGAGAACACCGGGGAGTCCATCCTGAATGGAATTCTCCTCACAATCAAAGGCCGAGTCGGTCGTCAGTTGGTTGCTGATTTTGAGTCCTGGGCCAAAGATTGGGATACCACTCCAGCCAGTGAGTCCGCCCTACACGGTGGCGAATAGCTTCCTCAAGAACGAGTGTCGGTGCAGGGGGGTCGGGCCAGAGCTCAGTAGAGCTGCCCGATGTTGAGCGGTTCCATATCCGGCATGTCGTTCAAGTCCATAACCCGGAAAGCGAATGGAAAGCCGCCGAATCAAAGCGTCACGCGCCTCTTTGGCCAACACACTCGCAGCGGCGATCGCAGCCTGGCTGCTGTCCCCGCGCACGATGGTGCGTTGAGAGCCCTCCCACAAACGCAAAGGGAGCACTCCATCCACCAAGACCAGCTCGGGGGCGCTGGGCAAGCGCTGAAGAGCACAGACCATGGCCTGCTCAGTCGCGCTGCGAATGCCGTAGTGATCAATCGCCCGCGCAGAGCTTTGACCCAACCCCCAAGCATGAGCATGAGCCTCAATCAGAGGGACCAGTGCAGCTCGTCGACTCGGTGATAACGCTTTGCTATCGGTGAGACCAGCCGCTTGCAAATGCACTGCGGCTTGATCGCTCAACACAACGGCCGCCGCAAAGACGGGCCCAAACAAGCAGCCACGACCCACTTCATCCACCCCAGCGATACCAAGGCCATCGCTGTTAAGCCTCGGATCTGACACGGCTCTCTAGTCGTTATCAGACGTCGCTGCAGACGAGCGACGACGACGGCGACCAGGCCTTGCTTCCGAGGTGTCAGCAGACTCAGCAGTGACTTCTGGCTCAGAACTAGCGACCGGTTCAGAGATTGAAACGGAGACAGCGTCAGAGACGGAAACAGCTTCAGGCTCGGGTGAGATCACCGGGAGTGGGGTCTCAATCAATGGGGTGATCTCCACAAGCAACGGCTGTGAAGGGTTGTCTGGCTCTAAGGGAGGGGCGACGGTCGTGGGTGCTGAATCATCTCCGCTACCTGACGCAGCGGGACGACCAGGACCAGAGCCTGGGCCACGACCATTTCCCCTCGGGCCACGGCGACGGCGGCGACCCGAGTTAGCCGACATTTGCTGTCGAGCCTGCTCGAGCACCTGCTCTGCGTCTTCGCCTGGACGAACAACGCGCACCATCAAGTTGTCCAGCTCCGGCTGACTATCCAGCAGTAAGGCTGGATTCAGACCAAGCCATCCATAGACCTGCTCTTCATCTTCATCCATAGGAACCGCAACCAATTCAGGGTCCTGACGTCGACTCACGCTTGCAGGCTCAATGGCAGCAGACGTCGATGTGCTTGCAACCTCCCCCTCTTCCAAGGGCGCATCGCTGCTGTCGGGAGAACCAGAAGCCGCCGCAACCTTCCCTCGACCACCGCGACGACGGCGGCCATTCGAGGCCTCGCCAGACGCAGGAACTTCAGCACGGGCTGAAGCTGCGGAACGCACCAGCCCTGTGGCCGTGGCGAGAGGCTCCATCAGATCCTTACCTGGAAGCACTGCAACGTGGCCAAGCCCTCCGCAGCTGGGGCAGGCTCGCCCGAACAGCTCATAAATATTTTGGCCCTGACGCTTACGCGTCAACTCCACAAGACCGAGTTCCGTGAGCTGCGCAATTTGAGGGCGAGCGGAATCATCACGAATCGCGCTGGTGAAATGCTCCAGCAACTGCAACTGATCACGGCGGGAATCCATGTCGATGAAGTCGACGATGATCACCCCACCGATGTTGCGCAGACGCAACTGCCGCGCGATCTCAATGGCCGCCTCACAATTGGTCCAGAGCACCGTTTCCCTGGCATTCGCAGAGCGGGTGAACGACCCAGAGTTGACATCAATCACCGTGAGGGCCTCGGTGGGCTCGATGATCACGTAGCCACCGGAGGGGAGGTCCACCCTTGGCTTGAGGGCATCACGAATGGCCCCATTCACTTTGTAGTGCTCAAGCAACTCAGAGGGCTCGGGATGGGCCTCCACCGCGACGTGACCGCCTTCCTCTCCAAGGAAAGAGCGCACCCGCTCCACACCAGAGGGAGACTCCACCACCACACGCTCCAAATCCAAACCGGTGTGATCGCGAAGAATGCGATGAATAAAGTCCTCATCGCGATTGAGAAGCACCGGTGGGGCAGCCGTCTCAGCAGCTTTTTGAATGGCCTCCCACTGACGTAAAAGCGATTCGAGATCGTCAATCAGCAATTCTTCGCTGATTCCATCGGCTTCGGTACGAATCAACAGTCCCGCACCTGGGGGCTTCACCAACACACCAAGAGCACGCAACCGGTTCCGCTCTCCTTCTGAACCAATGCGCCGGGAGATATTGACCCCCTGACCGCTCGGTTGCAGCACGAGATAACGACCTGGCAGCGCCAGATTGCCTGTCAAGCGAGGTCCTTTGGTGCCCGTGGGCTCCTTCATCACCTGAACCAGCACCTTTTGGCGTGGTTCCAGCAGTTCTGTAATTCCAGCGGCACCTTTTTTAAGGCGCAAAGGGCCTAAGTCAGTGACATGTATGAAGCCATTTTTTTCGCTTTCACCAATGTTGACAAAAGCCGCATCAATCCCTGGGAGAACATTTTCAACGGTGCCCAAATAGACATCACCGATCTGATAACGCCCTTGGGCAACAATTAATTCATCAACGCGCTCATCTGTGAGAACTGCGGCAATGCGCAGTTGCTCAGCGATAACAATTTGTTGGGGCATAAACAATGACTGACGACGCCCGTCAGGATTGGAGCCCGATCAACAGCCAGCCGGCATGTCGCACGGGGTTGGAAGAATTCAAGTGACCGATTTGGTCTAAGTATTCGGAGTGAGTAACTCCTCTGATTTGGAGCTCGACTGCAACGCCTGGGCGTTGTTTGAAACAGGAGGCTCTGGCCTCTTTTTCCGCAGGGTGTGGGAGCAAGAAGGTCGGGACGAAACCGTGGCGCAGGCCCGTGGCTTGACGTCTTGTAGTGAATTTAGCACCGCACAAGCCGTAGTTCGAGGCGACGAACATTGTGAAGATGTAAAGACTGCATCAAGGCTTCAGACAACCAGTGCTTGAGCTGTGCGGGCTTGAGGCTTCGGCCTTGGTGATCGATCTGAGCGAAGAACTCAAGTCTCACCCCCTCTACCGGTTCACCAGTCACCGCTGCTCCCTCAATCGGAGCAACCATCTCAAGCGTCTCCAAAGCAGGTCTGCAATCGCGCTGACGAGGACGTCCTTTTTTATCGGTGTCGTCCCAAACAAGCGTGTCTCGCGCCAACAAATCGTCCACCGCCTGCTTCCACTGATCCAAAGAAAGCGAAGGGTCGCCTGCTTGAGGTTTCAGCTCAAAGCTCCATCGGGCTGCCTCCAATTGCTGCGAGAGGCTCGGACCAGACACTGGCACTTCATAGGCCTCGATCAGCAGAAGGCCTGGAGGGAGGGTCTGTTGCCAACGCTTCAAAACCTGAAGCGCCTCAACCTGTTCAATGAATTCCAAATCCAGCCATTCCCCCTCCCCTTGCACGCCTAACGGCAACGCCAAGGCGAGCTGAAGACGGGGAAGGGGGTGAAAGCCACCGGTGAAACTCACCGGCAATTCAGCGCGTCGAAGCGCACGCTCAAACAAGCGCACCAAATCGAGATGGCTGAGCAGGGCCATCGCGCCCGTTTTGCTGAAGCGAAACCTGATCCGGCACACCCGATCGCTCGGTGGAGCTTGCCTTGGCTTCTGAACAGGGATCTCAGGGGAAGGAATCACCACGTTGTGGCCTAGGTCCGGGCCACAGACCCCACAACTGCTGCATCCCTCAAACGAACAATCCGGAACCACAGCAGCGTCAAGCGCTCGCTTGAGATCTTCTGCCAACCAGCGCTTATCAATCCCGGTATCGATGTGATCCCACGGCAAAGGCTGGGAACAAAACGCATCCAAGCCCTCCTCGCTAAGCGCATTAGCGCGTCCCCAGCCGCCGAGTTCAAGGGCCCGATAGCGGCCCTCAAGGCCTGCCGCTGCAATCGCGCCCGTCCACGCCTCATAGGTGCGGTCGAGGGACTCGAACCATGCATCCATCCCAGCACCCGCCCGCCATGCCGCTTCAATGACAGGCGCCAGGCTTCTGTCTCCGCGACCGACGAAGTCCTCCATCGCCGAAAGCCTCACATCCGTGAAGTTGAAGCGCACACCGCGGAGTCGCTTCCCGGCTTCCCTCAGCAACTGCTGACGCCTTAAAAACTCCACAGTCGAAACGCTGTGCCACTGAAAAGGCGTGTGCGGTTTCGGGGTGAAATTACTGATGGTGATATTGAGATTGAGGCGACCCAAATCGCGGCAGCGATCGAGCAACATCCGACAGGTCTCGGCAATGCCGAGCACATCGGCATCGGTCTCACCCGGCAGCCCGATCATGAAATAGAGCTTCACCTTCCGGTACCCGTTCTGCATTGCCGTGCGGATTCCATCCACAAGGTCTGTATCCGTCAGGCCTTTGTTCACGATGTCTCTCAGCCGTTGGGTGCCGGCTTCCGGAGCAAACGTCAGGCCCGACTGGCGCGAGCCCCCGAGGATATGCGCGATGTCGTCATCGAAACGGTCCACCCGCTGACTGGGCAACTGAAGCGTGACGTTGCGATCGGCAAGACGATTCCGAAGCTCAACCCCCACCGCAGGTAACGCCAGGTAATCGCTGCAGCTCAACGACAGCAATGAAAAGTCGCTGTAGCCCGTTCTCTGCATTCCCGTTTCAATCGCCTCAATCACGGCCTCGGGCTCCACGTCTCTTGCGGGCCTGGTGAGCATTCCCGGTTGGCAAAAACGACAGCCTCGGGTGCAGCCACGCCGAATTTCCACGGTTAATCGGTCATGCACCGTCTCCACATGGGGAACAAGTCCCATCGCGTAATGGGGCATGGGCGTTGCAACACGCCTCAGCAGGCGGGCCGGGAGACCCGGCTCCCGCGGCTCCACGCTGATCCCTTGCTGATCAGGTCCATAGAGGGACGGCACATACACCCCTGGAACAAAAGCCAGATCACGGAGTAAATCCGTTCGGGACAAGCCGGCAGCTTTGGCTTCTGCCACCACCAATCCAATCTCGGGGAGAAGCTCCTCCCCGTCACCTAAAGCAATGAAGTCGAAAAAAGCGGCGTACGGCTCAGGGTTGCTGGTCGCGGTGGGACCACCAGCAAAAATCAAAGGGGGAGACTCAGGGTGAGAGAGGGGCAAGTCACCTCGATCGGCCGCATAGAGGGGCACCTTCGCCAAATCCAACATGGCGAGAATATTGGTCGCACCCAGCTCGTAACTGAGGCTGAAGCCCAGGATGTCGAAGGCTGGGAGCGGCCTCCGGCTCTCCACGGCAAACAAGGCTTGATTCCGCTCTTTCAGCCTCTCGGAGAGATCAGCCGCAGGAAGGTAAGCCCGATCACACAGCTGACCAGGAACAGCGTTGAGAATGGAATAGAGAATGATGTGACCGAGGTTGCTGGAACCCACCTCGTAAATCTCTGGATAGGTGAGAGCCCAGCGCACCCGCGCCGCTTCCCAATCCCGCGGCTCCACCCCCAACTCGTACCCCATGTAGCGGGCGGGGCGGTTGATTGAGGCATCCACAAGCTGATCAAACGCCACGACAGCGTGGGGATCAGGATCCTGTTTCGTGTGGGACGGGGCGACAATCACGACCACCAGGCCCTGCTTCTTTCATCGTATGTAGCAGGATGCCCGCAGCAACCCCAGTCATTCGTGGTCAAGGTCAACGGCAATTACCTGAAACTCAAAGCGGGTTATCTGTTCCCGGAGATTGGCCGCAGGGTGAAGGCCTTCAGTAGCGCCAACCCTGAGGCCCAGCTGATTCGTCTTGGCATCGGAGACGTGACAGAGCCGCTGCCTCTGGCCTGTCGGGACGCCATGAAATCAGCCATCGACGAGATGGGGACAGCAGAAGGATTCCACGGCTACGGACCTGAACAGGGCTATGCCTGGCTTCGCGAAGCGATTGCCCGCGATGACTTCCAAGCCAGGGGCTGTGAGATCAGCGCAGAGGAGATCTTTGTCTCGGATGGCTCCAAATGCGATAGCAGCAATATTCTCGACATCCTTGGGAGCGGCAATCGCATTGCAGTCACCGATCCGGTGTATCCGGTCTATGTCGACAGCAATGTGATGGCTGGCCGCACAGGCGAGGCTGGTGATGACGGTCGTTACGGCGGCCTCACTTACCTGCCGATTAGCGCCGATAACGGGTTTGCAGCGCAGATTCCCAGTGAACCTGTTGACCTGATTTATCTCTGTTATCCCAACAACCCAACCGGTGCTGTCGCCACGAAGGCGCAACTGAAAGCATGGGTGGACTACGCCTGTGCCAACAAGGCCTTAATCCTTTTTGATGCCGCTTATGAAGCCTTCATTCAGGATCCCGAGCTGCCCCACTCCATTTATGAGATCGAGGGCGCTCGCGACTGTGCGATCGAATTCCGCTCCTTTTCCAAAAACGCAGGATTCACAGGCACGCGCTGCGCCTTAACCGTCGTCCCAAAAGGGCTGAAGGGCAAAGCTGACGATGGTTCAGACGTGGAGCTTTGGGGGCTTTGGAACCGTCGTCAGAGCACCAAGTTCAACGGTGTGAGCTACATCATTCAGCGTGGCGCAGAAGCGGTGTACTCCGAAGCAGGGAAACAGGAAGTGAAGGCGCTCGTGAGCTTCTACATGGAGAACGCCTCCATCATCCGGCGCGAGCTCAGCGCTGCAGGCATCGAAGTGCATGGAGGAGAGCACGCCCCTTATGTATGGCTAAAAACACCTTCAGGCATGGACTCCTGGAGCTTTTTCGATCACCTCCTTCAGAAGGCCAACGTGGTGGGAACTCCAGGTAGTGGCTTCGGTGCTGCAGGAGAAGGCTATTTCCGCTTATCCGCTTTCAACAGCCGTCGCAATGTCGACGAAGCCATGGCCCGCATTCGCAACCTTTGACCTGATCACTCCTAGATTGGGATTAATGGGATTCAGTCGCAATGGTGGACACACCCAGCCGTAGCCCCGGTGGGACTGCGGTTCTTGATAAGCAGACCGAGCGGGTGCGCAAGACATCGCCCCGCTACAAGGTTTTGCTTCACAACGACCCTGTCAACAGCATGGAGTACGTCGTTGTCACCCTTCAGCAGGTGGTTCCCCAGCTCAGTGAACAGGATGCAATGGCCGTGATGCTGGAAACCCACAACACGGGGGTCGGTCTCGTGATCGTTTGCGACATTGAACCCGCTGAGTTCTATTGCGAAACCCTGAAGAACAAGGGACTGACCAGCACCATCGAACCAGAAGAGTGATGCAGCCCCCCCCCAGATCGAGGTTGCACTGGTGGGGAACGCTCTTTTATGTACCAGTGCTTTACGGGGTGGGTTGGCTGAGCGCACGACCGCTAGCGGTGCTCTTCCCTCAATGGCGCCCGGACCAGGTAAACCTGGCCGGAGTGGTGGTGGCGCTGCTGCTGCTGCTATTCACCCTCCCCTGGCGCTTGCGCCGGACCTGGGGTGTCGAGCATCCCTGGCAACAACTGGGGATTGTCGTCCCTGCAGCTGCGGGCTTACGCGCCTTCTTTCGCGGACTCCTCAAGGCCGCTGCGCTGCTTTTTGGCGTGGTTGCAGTCCTACTGCTCAGCGGCCTGAGCCAATGGCAGGGTCAAGTTACGGCCGGACAACTTCTCAATGCCATCGCCCTGCTGCTGGGGGCGGGATTCGCTGAGGAGTTGCTCTTTCGTGGTTGGCTCTGGGGTGAATTGGAGCTGCTTGGAGGCCGTCAACGGGCCATTGGATTGCAGGCCGCCATCTTTGCTCTGGTGCATCCCTGGTATCAGTTGCCCGCGATCGAAGCCATCGGTCTGCTGATAGGGCTGGCTCTTTTGGGGCTAGCCCTAGCGCTGCAACGGCGGGCTGATCAAGGTGCGCTCTGGGGGTCGGTTGGACTCCACGGCGGACTCGTCGGGGGCTGGTTTGCCCTGCAAGCCGGCCTGATCAGCGTGCCGGCGGCAGGCCCCGCTTGGCTTTTGGGTCCAGGCGGGAGCAATCCCAACCCAATCGGAGGGCTGCTGGGCTGGGCCGGCCTGGCGGGATTAATCCTGGTACGTCGACGTTGGTGGCGTTGAGCTAGCGGGTCGCCCTCGCCAAGGCCTTGCGGCCTTCAACTGGTGCACGCAGGGCTTGCTCGATTGAAGCTATGCCGTAGTCGCGTTCCAGAAGTTCCATCACCGTTTTGCCAAAACGACTGGGATCGCGATCAAACGCTTCAAGGCAAACCCGACCAAAGGTGCTGCCCATCGGCTCAGGATTCCAGAGGAGTTTGCGTGCCGTCCAAGGCATCATGCTCATCGGGTTGTAGCCAGGCTTGATCAGTCCCTGATCGAAGCCGTACTGCTCAAGATGCGTGTGGGGCTGTAAACCGATAAAGAAGATGGCTGGCTCGACCAGGTCCTCTCCAAAAATCCTCTCTAGTTCACGGTGATACGCCACGGTTTGCCGAATCGTTTCAGGCCTTTCATCAATGACGTTGAAGGAGTAATTCACCGACACATGATCACGGAAGCCCGCCTCGGCCAGCATCCGGCAGCTGTCCAACACAGTGCGCAGGTTGTACCCCATCCGCATCTTGCGCACGAGCTCCTGGGATCCTGAGGTAATCCCGATTTCGAAATAACTCATACCTGTCTCAACCATCAACTGAGCCAACTCAGGATCCAAGTTGTCGGCTCGGATGTAGGCCGCCCAACGGATCCCCGTTAGGCCTTCAGCCTTGATCGCACGCAACAGCTCTTTTGCATCCTCGATGTATTTGCGAGCTGGGATGAACTGAGCATCTGTGAACCAAAAACCACGCACGCCTCGGTCGTAAAGCTGCCGCATCTCAGCAACGACTTCCTGCACAGGATTCACCCGCACCTGCTTGCCTTCCACAACGGTGTAAACGCAATAACAACAGTTATGCGGGCAACCTCGCTTGGTCTGAACACCCACGTAAAAGTCACCACCCTCTAAGTACCAATCCAGCTGTGGCCAGATCGAAGAGATGTAGTTGTAATCACATGCTGTCTTTGGCCTGCTTTCAGGTTGCTCATGGATTAAGCCCGGGCGAGGAGCCTCTCCCACAACAAAACAACGTTCTCCATCTAACGGTTGTTGGGCGAGGAGCTTTTCGAGAAGTGGCTCACCCTCACCGATTGAGATGATCGTGCCCTTGGGCAAGGAGCGGCCCAGCTGTTCATAGAAGACGCTGACTGCGCCACCTCCGAGAACAGCTCGCGCCTCTGGATGATGGCGACGCGCCCTTTTCAAGCCATGGCGCACCAATTTCTGATTGCGATGCAGCTCGCCGTAATGACTGGTCATTAAGCGCAGTCCGCCCAACGCACCTTTGACGCGCTTTAGGGGGTTCCGTGCGTAAAACACTTCAAATGAGTTTTGAAGCGGATTTCCACCCCGGCCATCGACAGGGGCATAAATCTGAATATCTCTCCAAGAAAACACCAGCAGCGTGGGGCGGAACTGATCCACCACGTTGAGCAAAACGCCCTCAACGTCCAAGACAGGCAGGGCGGCCAGATCAAGAATGCGCTGAGGCAAGTCCGGGAAACACTTGTGCAAGTGATCAGCCAGATAAATCGGACCGATCGGGAAAATTGGATTACAGGGCAAGCGCACAAACAGGACCCTTTCGCCTGCTGCGCTTGAAGTCGTTATTGGCGCTGCGTTGCTCATCTGCGGACGCTAACAACTGCATCCGCTGCAACGCCCGGCCCGCGACTTCAGGATTGCTTCATGAACGGGTGGTTACAAACCGCAAACTTGCTTTACAATTGGATCGGCAGGGCGTCCTGCCCTTCCGTAACCGTCTCCTTGCGAGACCTTCTTTTCCGTATTCATGACTACCACCATCCAGCAGCGCTCCGGCGCTAACGGCTGGCAGCAGTTCTGTGAGTGGGTCACCTCCACCAACAACCGTCTTTATGTCGGTTGGTTCGGTGTTCTGATGAT
>NZ_JAKUHK010000036.1:0-12085 GCF_023630655.1 Synechococcus sp. MU1655
AACCCAGGTTTCCACCACCAAGGCCCCAAGCCAGGGGCCAAACAAGGCCCCAAGCAATGGACCGCCAAAGGGAAGGGCGGGTAGGAGGCCGAACACCCCTAAGAGCAGACCCACACCAGCCCCTGCTGCTGACCAACGGCTGGCCTTCAGGCGCATCGAAGCCAGGCCTAAAGCCAAGAGATCGGCAACAAGGCCCAGACCAAACAACAGCAAAGCGACAACGAGCTCAGGCCAGGCCTGTTGCCATCCGACAGCAACAATCCAAATCAAGCCACCCGCAGGAAGCCAGATCAAGCCTGGGAGCAGGGGCAAGAGCGTGCCCGGAATGGCCAGCAGCTGCACCAACAGCGCTATCCACCAGAACAAGCCGGGAGACCATGGGATGCTCATGACTCAGACCGAGCGGTGTCGGGCCTCCGTCTGGCAAGTCTCAGTTTTGCGCTGCGACTGCGCGGATTACCTGCCTGCTCCTGTTCTGAGGCCATCAACGGTTTGCGCGTGACCCGTTCAAGCCTCTCGTCTTGAAGAAAAGCGGTTTTGACCCGGCGATCCTCCAACGAATGAAAGCTGATGATCGCGAGGAGACCGTCAGGCTTCAGCCATCCAGGCGCTGTCTGAAGCAATCGGTCCAACACTCCCAATTCATCATTCACAGCAATCCGCAGCGCCTGAAAGGTGCGCGTGGCGGGATGAATCCGTCCCCGCCGGGCTTTCGGGGGGTAACAACCTGCCACGGCATAGGCCAACGCTGCCGTCCCGGAGTAGGCCCCAGCGGCCTCAAGATCCGCCTTGATTCGCCGAGCAATCCTGCGAGATAAACGCTCCTCGCCAAAGCCATAAATCAAGTCAGCGAGTTCATTCACATCCAGCCGCTCGATCAGCTCCGCTGCCGTTTCTCCTCCCGCCTCTGGGTTCATGCGCATATCTAAGGGACCGTCCAGCCGGAAGCTGAATCCTCTGGAGGCCACATCCAATTGGGGACTGCTCACCCCGAGGTCTGCCAGCACGAGCGCCACCGGTTCCTGGGGTTCAAACGCAGCAAAGTTGACCGGCACGATCTGGATGCGCTCAAGGAAGGACTCCAGCCTTGAAGCAGCAGCAGCCCTGGCCGAATGGTCCTGATCCAAACCAATTAAACGCACGCCAGGAAAACGTTCCAGGATGAGTTTGCTGTGACCACCACCACCCAACGTGGCATCAATCACAGCTGTGTTCTGCCAAAGGGATGGGGGTTGCTCAGACAAAACCTGCATCAGCGTTTCAGCCAAGACGGGCAGGTGACTGAACGTCACAGCAGAAGTCAGCGGGTGATCGGGCATCGGTCCTTCCTAAGATCCCGATAACGCAATGAACCTCGGCTCACCATGACGCAGCTGGAAACGCGCACCGAGCCGATGGTGGTGAACTTCGGCCCCCATCACCCCTCCATGCATGGGGTGCTGAGGCTCGTCGTAACCCTGGACGGTGAAGACGTTGTGGATTGCGAGCCCGTGATCGGCTATCTCCATCGCGGCATGGAGAAGATCGCCGAGAACCGCACCAACGTGATGTACGTGCCGTACGTGAGCCGTATGGACTACGCAGCGGGCATGTTTTACGAAGCGATCGTGGTGAACGCTCCAGAGCGGCTTGCCAACATCCCTGTGCCCAAGAGGGCTAGCTATATCCGGGTCTTGATGTTGGAGCTCAACCGGATCGCCAACCACCTGCTCTGGCTTGGCCCCTTCCTCGCTGATGTTGGTGCTCAAACACCGTTCTTTTACATCTTCCGTGAACGGGAGATGATTTACGACCTCTGGGAAGCCGCCACGGGTCAGAGACTGATCAACAACAACTATTTCCGGATCGGTGGTGTTGCCGCCGACTTGCCCTGGGGCTGGTTGGAAAAATGTAAGGATTTCTGCGATTGGTTTGGTCCAAAAATTGATGAGTACGAAAAACTCATCACCAACAACCCTATTTTCCGTCGCCGCATTGAAGGGCTCGGCGTCATCGGCAGAGAAGAGGCGATCAATTGGAGCTTGTCAGGTCCAATGCTGCGTGCCTCTGGTGTGCCTTGGGATCTCCGCAAAGTGGATCACTACGAGTGTTACGACGATTTCGATTGGGATGTGGCCTTTGAAAAAGAGGGTGATTGCTTCGCTCGCTATCGCGTCCGCATTGAAGAGATGCGTCAATCGCTGAAAATCCTGCGCCAAGCCTGCGACATGATTCCTGGCGGCCCCACAGAAAATCTCGAAGCTCAACGGATGGCAGGGGGCAAAGACAGTCCCTTTGCCGGATTCGACTATCAATACGTGGCCAAAAAAGTTGCGCCCACCTTCAAAATCCCCAATGGCGAGCTCTACACCCGCCTGGAATCAGGCAAAGGCGAAATCGGGGTGTTCATCCAGGGCAACAACGATGTCACCCCCTGGCGCTTCAAGATCAGGGCCGCTGACAGCAACAACCTCCAGATCCTTCCTCACATCCTGAAGGGACACAAAGTTGCCGACATCATGGCGATCCTGGGCTCGATCGACGTCATCATGGGATCCGTCGATCGCTGAACGATCTGAACCACATTGTGCGCCAACTTCGCCTGTCAGGGTTCTTCATCCCAACTGCTCTGACCGCTGTTCTGTGGTTCAAAGGACGCTATCCACAAGTCCCTGGCTGGGGCTGCCCTTTTCGAGCCCTTACAGGGATTCCCGGTCCTGGGTGTTACCTGACGAGAGCCACCTCAGCCGCTCTCACCGGCGACTTTCAGCTTGCCTTGGACTTCCATCTGTTTGGACCAATCGTGGCGGCAGCGTTGCTTGGCTGGAGCCTCATGGCTCTACGCAAGCGACGGCTCATCCCAATGCGTGTTGCTCTTGCACCGATGAGCATCATCACCTCAGCCTTCGTTCTGTATTGGCTGCTTCGGCTGGTGCTCAGCTATGGCTTTGGAGTCGTTGGTTCGCCAGGCTTTCCAGCAACAGGCTGAGCCCATCCACTGCGCTTCTCCGTCGCCTTCTCCATCACAGTGCCATCCTCCGACCACTGGCTTCAGCTCCAACGAAACGTCCGCTTTGGGGAGACCGATGCCGCCGGCGTCATGCATTTTTACCAGCTCTTTCGCTGGTGCCACGAAGCCTGGGAAGAGAGCCTCGCGCGTTATGGCATCGCCGCGGCCGCCATCTTCCCAGGCTGTCGAGATAACTGTCAGGTGCCAACCGTGGCTCTACCGGTGGTGCATTGCGAAGCCGATTTCCAACGGCCAGTGCATGGCGGCGATGAGCTGCGGATCCTTCTCGAACCTCAACGGCTCAACCCGGGCTGCTTCGAGGTGAAGTACCGCTTTCAGCTCGAGGATATGGATGTTGCTCGTGGTCTGATTCGACACCTAGCCATCGAGTCTGAAAGTCGCAGGCGGTGCGCCTTACCGGAACCCATCGATCTGTGGCTGGAAGCTTCAACCGTAGGGAGACTCGAACCGATCTAATTGCAGCGTCGTTGCGAAGACACAACAGTGATCGCCCACACCAATCCAGCGACCTGGAGCGGCAGCATGCAAGCCGCAATCACCAAAGGATGAAAGCCGTCATGCGCATGAGTGGATAAGGCTGTTCCACTCACGCCAGCTGCGATCGCGAGCAGCAAGGTGGTCGTTGATGGCCAAACACGGGGCATTGCCATCAGAACCAAGCCTTTTGCTGATCGAGATACATCTCCCGGAATTCGTCTGTGGATTTCGTGAGATAGATGATGCCTTCAATCATTCCAATCACTGACATCACACCAGTGGCGATGCCACAGGTCACAACACCACCCGCCAAACTCACCACCAACATGATGATTCCGGCGTTGTTGTACCCCAACACAAATTTGTGAATTCCGAATGAGCCCAAAAAAATGCCTAACAGACCTGCTGCCAGCTTCTTGTTGCTGATTTCAGTTTCCGACAGCACGGTCATGGACTTAGCGCAGAAGACTTGATTCTTGCGACTCCAACCATCCCTGCCAACGGCCCCGTTCCCATTTGCCCTCCAACGAAGGTTCAAGAACCGCGCATTCGAGCCATTGCATTGGCTGCTCGGCGGGTAGCCATCCTGAGGTGATCGAGCGCAGGGAGGCGTGCAGCGACGCCCAGCCCTCGGACTCGATCCAGCCATCACGGCAACGCACCAACGCCACCAAACGCTGCCCCCATTCCTGACTGGCAATCGGCAGAAGCAGCACTGCTTCCAACGGCAGTCCCTGCTCCTGGGCTTGATGCAGCAGGCGTTGGCTGAGCTGCTCAGGAAACACCGTTTCACCACCGGAATGGATGGCACCATCGATCCGGCCTTGTATCTGCACGTTTAGAGCCCCATCTCCTGCGGTGATCAAAGCGGCAGCATCTCCGCTGCACCACCAGCCCTCGGCATCCACAAGAGGGTCCAGCCGACCATCAAGCCAACGCGCGAGCGCCAAACGCCGCGTCCGCACCCTCAACACACCATCCCGATCCAGGTGCAGCTCCACATCATCGAGAGGTGCACCACATCCCCGCTGCCCCTCAAGAAAGCGATCGGGCGCCTGCGCCACCACCATCGCAGCTGTTTCCGTAGATCCATAACAAGGAGCAAGGCGAATCCCCAACTCGCGAGCACGCTCAGCAAGGGGGGCAGGAAGCCCGGCTCCTCCAACCCAAACCAGCGCCAAATGCCGCAACCACGCCACCCCCTCAGGGTGATCCAGCAACCGTTTGAGCTGGGTGGGCACTAAAGACACCGCAGCCGGTTTCTGGCCCCAACGCGGTAAGTCCAAACAGGTTGCCAGCAAGGACGGCGGATCTTTCATCAATGGCGGAGGGAGCGACACGTGCTGCGCGCCCCAAAGGCGACCGCGCCACCAGGGCATCAGGCCACTGATGTGATGAAGCGGCAGGGGGTTGAGCAAGATCAACCCCTCGGGGCTGAGCCCAATCCCCTCCAGCCACCGACCACACGCTGCCGCAGAGCGATCCAAGTGGGTCCAGGGCTGGAGGCACAAGCTGCGCCCCCCCTGGCTGCCACCACTGGCCAACACCACACCACCACCGAGCGGCCAATCAAAGGCAGAGCTTGAAGGGTCGCCATCGGCTTGACCCCCACCAGCCTGCACCGCTTGTAGGTGCACCCAAGCCCCCGCCTCCACCGCTTGCTGCAGGGCAGCGAAGGTCTCCCTAGTTCCCCCGGGCTGCACCACCAATGGCACCAGTGCCTGAAAGTCGGCGCTCACCCGCTCACCTCAGCTGCGGCCCAGACCTCTGCGGGATCGGAACTAAACAAGGGGCCAGCGGGACACCACCCCGGGGCCAGCCCAGGAGCCGCCGGTGTTTCCCCTTGAGCCTGAAGGGCCGCTAGATGCGCCAACCAACGGCCACCAATCCCGGTTTCAAACGTTGTACTCAGCATGAGGCGAGGCTTACCCCGAAGCAGATCCTGCAGGAGAGGCCTTGGGTCTCCCTCCAACAACGGACGGCGCACCTGCCAGCTCTGCCACTGATCGCGCCAGGTGGGATGGGCCTGCAAAGACTCATCCAGAGCGACCGGAACCACTGATGCGATGGTCTGAAGGCCCTCCCAATCATCAACCGCAAGCGGTTGCTCCAACCACTGCAAGCGTGGATCCCCGCGAAGCTTCTCCACCCATCGCCAAGCCTGAAGCCTGTCCCAGCCGCCATTGGCATCGAGCCTCACTCGAGCGGAAAAAGGAAGCTTGTCGAGCAGACCCTGCAGCAAGCACCACTCCTCCTCGAAGTCGCAGGCTGCCACCTTCCACTTCAGCGTGAAAGGCGAGTTGGAGTCCACAGAGGACAAAAGGCGATCCAGTGCATCCCGCATCGCGACTCCTGCCGGCAACAGGAACGCCGACGTTGGCGCCTGTAGCCAACCAGCAGAGGAGGCACTCCCCAGCTGGCCATCAAGCTCAGCCAGGGCAGCACCAAGGGCGAAAGCCAAAGCAGCTGGCACTGTTGCGAGCAAGTGTTCAAGGCTGCTGACAGTCCAGACCACTCCAGACTCCATCATCCGAACTAAGGCGGCCTGGCAAGCCTCATGATCTTCAGTCGCCAAGGGCGACACCTCTCCCCATCCAAGACGGCCGGCCGAGTCCTCCAAGCGCAACAACCACCCACAACGGTGCTGCAACACACCAGAGGCCGTCAGCAGCGGCTGGCTGAGCTTGATGGCCAGCTGGGGAGTGCCTCCTCTGCTGGTTGGCTACAGGCGCCAACGTCGGCGTTCCTGTTGCCGGCAGGAGTCGCGATGCGGGATGCACTGGATCGCCTTTTGTCCTCTGTGGACTCCAACTCGCCTTTCACGCTGAAGTGGAAGGTGGCAGCCTGCGACTTCGAGGAGGAGTGGTGCTTGCTGCAGGGTCTGCTCGACAAGCTTCCTTTTTCCGCTCGAGTGAGGCTCGATGCCAATGGCGGCTGGGACAGGCTTCAGGCTTGGCGATGGGTGGAGAAGCTTCGCGGGGATCCACGCTTGCAGTGGTTGGAGCAACCGCTTGCGGTTGATGATTGGGAGGGCCTTCAGACCATCGCATCAGTGGTTCCGGTCGCTCTGGATGAGTCTTTGCAGGCCCATCCCACCTGGCGCGATCAGTGGCAGAGCTGGCAGGTGCGCCGTCCGTTGTTGGAGGGAGACCCAAGGCCTCTCCTGCAGGATCTGCTTCGGGGTAAGCCTCGCCTCATGCTGAGTACAACGTTTGAAACCGGGATTGGTGGCCGTTGGTTGGCGCATCTAGCGGCCCTTCAGGCTCAAGGGGAAACACCGGCGGCTCCTGGGCTGGCCCCGGGGTGGTGTCCCGCTGGCCCCTTGTTTAGTTCCGATCCCGCAGAGGTCTGGGCCGCAGCTGAGGTGAGCGGGTGAGCGCCGACTTTCAGGCACTGGTGCCATTGGTGGTGCAGCCCGGGGGAACTAGGGAGACCTTCGCTGCCCTGCAGCAAGCGGTGGAGGCGGGGGCTTGGGTGCACCTACAAGCGGTGCAGGCTGGTGGGGGTCAAGCCGATGGCGACCCTTCAAGCTCTGCCTTTGATTGGCCGCTCGGTGGTGGTGTGGTGTTGGCCAGTGGTGGCAGCCAGGGGGGGCGCAGCTTGTGCCTCCAGCCCTGGACCCACTTGGATCGCTCTGCGGCAGCGTGTGGTCGGTGGCTGGAGGGGATTGGGCTCAGCCCCGAGGGGTTGATCTTGCTCAACCCCCTGCCGCTTCATCACATCAGTGGCCTGATGCCCTGGTGGCGCGGTCGCCTTTGGGGCGCGCAGCACGTGTCGCTCCCTCCGCCATTGATGAAAGATCCGCCGTCCTTGCTGGCAACCTGTTTGGACTTACCGCGTTGGGGCCAGAAACCGGCTGCGGTGTCTTTAGTGCCCACCCAGCTCAAACGGTTGCTGGATCACCCTGAGGGGGTGGCGTGGTTGCGGCATTTGGCGCTGGTTTGGGTTGGAGGAGCCGGGCTTCCTGCCCCCCTTGCTGAGCGTGCTCGCGAGTTGGGGATTCGCCTTGCTCCTTGTTATGGATCTACGGAAACAGCTGCGATGGTGGTGGCGCAGGCGCCCGATCGCTTTCTTGAGGGGCAGCGGGGATGTGGTGCACCTCTCGATGATGTGGAGCTGCACCTGGATCGGGATGGTGTGTTGAGGGTGCGGACGCGGCGTTTGGCGCTCGCGCGTTGGCTTGATGGTCGGCTGGACCCTCTTGTGGATGCCGAGGGCTGGTGGTGCAGCGGAGATGCTGCCGCTTTGATCACCGCAGGAGATGGGGCTCTAAACGTGCAGATACAAGGCCGGATCGATGGTGCCATCCATTCCGGTGGTGAAACGGTGTTTCCTGAGCAGCTCAGCCAACGCCTGCTGCATCAAGCCCAGGAGCAGGGACTGCCGTTGGAAGCAGTGCTGCTTCTGCCGATTGCCAGTCAGGAATGGGGGCAGCGTTTGGTGGCGTTGGTGCGTTGCCGTGATGGCTGGATCGAGTCCGAGGGCTGGGCGTCGCTGCACGCCTCCCTGCGCTCGATCACCTCAGGATGGCTACCCGCCGAGCAGCCAATGCAATGGCTCGAATGCGCGGTTCTTGAACCTTCGTTGGAGGGCAAATGGGAACGGGGCCGTTGGCAGGGATGGTTGGAGTCGCAAGAATCAAGTCTTCTGCGCTAAGTCCATGACCGTGCTGTCGGAAACTGAAATCAGCAACAAGAAGCTGGCAGCAGGTCTGTTAGGCATTTTTTTGGGCTCATTCGGAATTCACAAATTTGTGTTGGGGTACAACAACGCCGGAATCATCATGTTGGTGGTGAGTTTGGCGGGTGGTGTTGTGACCTGTGGCATCGCCACTGGTGTGATGTCAGTGATTGGAATGATTGAAGGCATCATCTATCTCACGAAATCCACAGACGAATTCCGGGAGATGTATCTCGATCAGCAAAAGGCTTGGTTCTGATGGCAATGCCCCGTGTTTGGCCATCAACGACCACCTTGCTGCTCGCGATCGCAGCTGGCGTGAGTGGAACAGCCTTATCCACTCATGCGCATGACGGCTTTCATCCTTTGGTGATTGCGGCTTGCATGCTGCCGCTCCAGGTCGCTGGATTGGTGTGGGCGATCACTGTTGTGTCTTCGCAACGACGCTGCAATTAGATCGGTTCGAGTCTCCCTACGGTTGAAGCTTCCAGCCACAGATCGATGGGTTCCGGTAAGGCGCACCGCCTGCGACTTTCAGACTCGATGGCTAGGTGTCGAATCAGACCACGAGCAACATCCATATCCTCGAGCTGAAAGCGGTACTTCACCTCGAAGCAGCCCGGGTTGAGCCGTTGAGGTTCGAGAAGGATCCGCAGCTCATCGCCGCCATGCACTGGCCGTTGGAAATCGGCTTCGCAATGCACCACCGGTAGAGCCACGGTTGGCACCTGACAGTTATCTCGACAGCCTGGGAAGATGGCGGCCGCGGCGATGCCATAACGCGCGAGGCTCTCTTCCCAGGCTTCGTGGCACCAGCGAAAGAGCTGGTAAAAATGCATGACGCCGGCGGCATCGGTCTCCCCAAAGCGGACGTTTCGTTGGAGCTGAAGCCAGTGGTCGGAGGATGGCACTGTGATGGAGAAGGCGACGGAGAAGCGCAGTGGATGGGCTCAGCCTGTTGCTGGAAAGCCTGGCGAACCAACGACTCCAAAGCCATAGCTGAGCACCAGCCGAAGCAGCCAATACAGAACGAAGGCTGAGGTGATGATGCTCATCGGTGCAAGAGCAACACGCATTGGGATGAGCCGTCGCTTGCGTAGAGCCATGAGGCTCCAGCCAAGCAACGCTGCCGCCACGATTGGTCCAAACAGATGGAAGTCCAAGGCAAGCTGAAAGTCGCCGGTGAGAGCGGCTGAGGTGGCTCTCGTCAGGTAACACCCAGGACCGGGAATCCCTGTAAGGGCTCGAAAAGGGCAGCCCCAGCCAGGGACTTGTGGATAGCGTCCTTTGAACCACAGAACAGCGGTCAGAGCAGTTGGGATGAAGAACCCTGACAGGCGAAGTTGGCGCACAATGTGGTTCAGATCGTTCAGCGATCGACGGATCCCATGATGACGTCGATCGAGCCCAGGATCGCCATGATGTCGGCAACTTTGTGTCCCTTCAGGATGTGAGGAAGGATCTGGAGGTTGTTGCTGTCAGCGGCCCTGATCTTGAAGCGCCAGGGGGTGACATCGTTGTTGCCCTGGATGAACACCCCGATTTCGCCTTTGCCTGATTCCAGGCGGGTGTAGAGCTCGCCATTGGGGATTTTGAAGGTGGGCGCAACTTTTTTGGCCACGTATTGATAGTCGAATCCGGCAAAGGGACTGTCTTTGCCCCCTGCCATCCGTTGAGCTTCGAGATTTTCTGTGGGGCCGCCAGGAATCATGTCGCAGGCTTGGCGCAGGATTTTCAGCGATTGACGCATCTCTTCAATGCGGACGCGATAGCGAGCGAAGCAATCACCCTCTTTTTCAAAGGCCACATCCCAATCGAAATCGTCGTAACACTCGTAGTGATCCACTTTGCGGAGATCCCAAGGCACACCAGAGGCACGCAGCATTGGACCTGACAAGCTCCAATTGATCGCCTCTTCTCTGCCGATGACGCCGAGCCCTTCAATGCGGCGACGGAAAATAGGGTTGTTGGTGATGAGTTTTTCGTACTCATCAATTTTTGGACCAAACCAATCGCAGAAATCCTTACATTTTTCCAACCAGCCCCAGGGCAAGTCGGCGGCAACACCACCGATCCGGAAATAGTTGTTGTTGATCAGTCTCTGACCCGTGGCGGCTTCCCAGAGGTCGTAAATCATCTCCCGTTCACGGAAGATGTAAAAGAACGGTGTTTGAGCACCAACATCAGCGAGGAAGGGGCCAAGCCAGAGCAGGTGGTTGGCGATCCGGTTGAGCTCCAACATCAAGACCCGGATATAGCTAGCCCTCTTGGGCACAGGGATGTTGGCAAGCCGCTCTGGAGCGTTCACCACGATCGCTTCGTAAAACATGCCCGCTGCGTAGTCCATACGGCTCACGTACGGCACGTACATCACGTTGGTGCGGTTCTCGGCGATCTTCTCCATGCCGCGATGGAGATAGCCGATCACGGGCTCGCAATCCACAACGTCTTCACCGTCCAGGGTTACGACGAGCCTCAGCACCCCATGCATGGAGGGGTGATGGGGGCCGAAGTTCACCACCATCGGCTCGGTGCGCGTTTCCAGCTGCGTCATGGTGAGCCGAGGTTCATTGCGTTATCGGGATCTTAGGAAGGACCGATGCCCGATCACCCGCTGACTTCTGCTGTGACGTTCAGTCACCTGCCCGTCTTGGCTGAAACGCTGATGCAGGTTTTGTCTGAGCAACCCCCATCCCTTTGGCAGAACACAGCTGTGATTGATGCCACGTTGGGTGGTGGTGGTCACAGCAAACTCATCCTGGAACGTTTTCCTGGCGTGCGTTTAATTGGTTTGGATCAGGACCATTCGGCCAGGGCTGCTGCTGCTTCAAGGCTGGAGTCCTTCCTTGAGCGCATCCAGATCGTGCCGGTCAACTTTGCTGCGTTTGAACCCCAGGAACCGGTGGCGCTCGTGCTGGCAGACCTCGGGGTGAGCAGTCCCCAATTGGATGTGGCCTCCAGAGGATTCAGCTTCCGGCTGGACGGTCCCTTAGATATGCGCATGAACCCAGAGGCGGGAGGAGAAACGGCAGCGGAGCTGATCGAGCGGCTGGATGTGAATGAACTCGCTGACTTGATTTATGGCTTTGGCGAGGAGCGTTTATCTCGCAGGATTGCTCGGCGAATCAAGGCGGATCTTGAGGCCGCTGGGGCCTACTCCGGGACGGCAGCGTTGGCCTATGCCGTGGCAGGTTGTTACCCCCCGAAAGCCCGGCGGGGACGGATTCATCCCGCCACGCGCACCTTTCAGGCGCTGCGGATTGCTGTGAATGATGAATTGGGAGTGTTGGACCGATTGCTTCAGACAGCGCCTGGATGGCTGAAGCCTGACGGTCTCCTCGCGATCATCAGCTTTCATTCGTTGGAGGATCGCCGGGTCAAAACCGCTTTTCTTCAAGACGAGAGGCTTGAACGGGTCACGCGCAAACCGTTGATGGCCTCAGAACAGGAGCAGGCAGGTAATCCGCGCAGTCGCAGCGCAAAACTGAGACTTGCCAGACGGAGGCCCGACACCGCTCGGTCTGAGTCATGAGCATCCCATGGTCTCCCGGCTTGTTCTGGTGGATAGCGCTGTTGGTGCAGCTGCTGGCCATTCCGGGCACGCTCTTGCCCCTGCTCCCAGGCTTGATCTGGCTTCCTGCGGGTGGCTTGATTTGGATTGTTGCTGTCGGATGGCAACAGGCCTGGCCTGAGCTCGTTGTCGCTTTGCTGTTGTTTGGTCTGGGCCTTGTTGCCGATCTCTTGGCTTTAGGCCTGGCTTCGATGCGCCTGAAGGCCAGCCGTTGGTCAGCAGCAGGGGCTGGTGTGGGTCTGCTCTTAGGGGTGTTCGGCCTCCTACCCGCCCTTCCCTTTGGCGGTCCATTGCTTGGGGCCTTGTTTGGCCCCTGGCTTGGGGCCTTGGTGGTGGAAACCTGGGTT
>NZ_JAKUHK010000037.1:0-12076 GCF_023630655.1 Synechococcus sp. MU1655
GCCGTCCGTGATGTTTTCACGCCTTCCCGATCAGTACCGCTCCGTCGTCCAAGACTTGGTCATGAGCCTTCATGCCCTTGCCTCAAGCCTGCAAAAACAAGAGATCGTTGCCACCTGCTATGGCTGCGATGAGGGAGATGGCCGCGACGGCAACACCGCATCGTTCGTAGCCGAACTCGGCGATCAACATCTCGTGGGTTTTCTAGTGTCCGACTTCGGGATCAGTTGGGTCGAATCCCGCAATGGACGAGAACTCGTGAAATTTGAGGGTGCAGAAGCCATTCAGGAACTTCAACGAATCGCCAGCTCCATACAGGAGCGCTCCACAACGGGCAGCACCCCTGAAATTGCGAGCCGCTAAGCGGCTCCATCAGCGACTGACTTTTTAACTGTGTCAGCAGTTTTAGCCGAAGGCTTGGCAGCAGCTGAGCGGGCTGCAGCAGCCAAAGGGCGCATCGAATTCGACGTCACCTCCGATCCTTCGGTCAACTTTTGACGCACCAGCACTTCGATGGCGTCCTTGGCCTCAGGGTTTTGCTCGAGCCAACCGATGGTGTTGTCACGGCCTTGGCCAATGTTGTCGCCCTCATAGCTGTACCAGGCCCCTTTGCGCGTCACCACACCGGTTTCCTCGGCCAAGTCGAGAACACAACCGAGTGTGCTGATCCCACGCCCAAACAAAATGTCGAACTCAGCAATGCGAAACGGAGGTGCCACCTTATTTTTCGCCACTTTCACCTTCGCCCGAATGCCGTACTCCTCAGTGCCACGCTTGAGGGTTTGGATCCGACGAATATCAAGCCGTACCGAGGCGTAGAACTTGAGCGCATTGCCGCCAGTTGTGGTCTCCGGATTGCCATAGGTCACTCCGATCTTCAGTCGAAGCTGGTTCAGGAAAATCACCGTGCAACCGGACTTACCAATGTTGCCAGTGATCTTGCGCATCGCCTGGCTCATCAAGCGAGCTTGGGCTCCAACAGCCAAATCCCCCATCTCTCCCTCAATCTCCGCTCTTGGCGTCAGCGCAGCAACAGAGTCGACCACCACAATGTCGACCGCAGCAGAACGAACCAGCTGATCGACGATCTCAAGCGCCATCTCACCCGTATCCGGCTGGGAGACCAGCAGATTCTCGATATCGACGCCGAGAGAGGCCGCATAAACAGGATCAAGGGCATGCTCAGCATCAACAAATGCCGCCACTCCTCCACGCTTTTGGACCTCAGCGATGGCATGAAGGGTGAGCGTGGTCTTACCTGAACTCTCAGGCCCGTAGACCTCAACCACTCGCCCCTTGGGATACCCCCCGCCAAGGGCGAGATCAAGAGTGAGGGCCCCCGTAGAGATGGTTTCCACCCGCATTCGGGAGGCATCCCCCAAACGCATGATCGAGCCCTTTCCAAAATTTCGCTCGATTTGACCGAGCACAAGGTCTAAGGCCTTGTCCCTCTCGCCCGGACGGGAATCTCCTGCAGAGGATTGAGCGGCTTTCACGTCGGCTGGCATAGCAATGAACAGTTAAGGAGCAAACAGGTGCCGCAGGTCGCCAATTCAGCCGGCGGGAGCTCCGCAAACTGAAGTCGAATCAACACTGGACAGATCATCCAGTGCCCGGCCCGGCGCCACTTGTCTCATCTAGTACACATGTACGTTATCGAATCAGAGCCAGATCGCCAAGGGGGATGCAAATTTGCTGGTCGAGAGCAAATCAAGTCCATCAGGCAAACCCTCTCGGTCCGCCGGACGCAGATAACCCCAATCGGCCAAAAAGCACTTCAGCCCTTCAAGCCCAGGTGTCTCCAACACAGCTTCAAGAGTCGCCCGACGATCTTCCACAAAACCCTTCAGCGCCCATTCGCGGCACAAGTGAAGTAACACCTCAGGCTTTGGGCCGGACTCTCTGCCATCAAGGCGCATGGGGCGAAGCTGAAAAGCCTCAAGCAACTCAGCCGTGAAATCACGCCCTTTCGTTGTGAGCACAGACCAAGCCACACCCTCGTCCTCCAAGCGCGACAAACGCTCAGGCACCCCATCAAATGGCCGATGCAATGCCACCCAGCCAGCACGATCGTCAGACACGGCCTGACGACGAACCCGCTCAAGGGAGTCTTGTAGCTGCGAAGAGTGCCATCCAAACCGATCGAGACCAGCTCGAAGCTGTTGGTCATAGTCAGCGGCGAAAGCATCAACACCAAGACGCTGAAAGGGTCCGTCTGACTCTTGAAGCAATGCAGCGATCAGAACCATCTCCCAGCCGTGATGCACCCAGGGGCGCAAGTGACGAAAACTGGTCGGTGTTTGCTCCGGCAATAACACCCCCTGAAGCAGGGATCGACAAGCTGCTCGAGAACTCGACCAGTATTCATCCATCCCGTCGAGGATCACCCCGTCGAAATCGAAAACGAGGAGGGGTTGCAACGACACCGGGAATCCGGAAAAACTGGGCCGCTAGGATTCGAACCTAGGAATGGCGAGACCAAAACCCGCTGCCTTACCGCTTGGCGACGGCCCATTGACTCCAGCTCAGCATCACCAAACTGATGATCCCTGCTAGCGCATACATAGTTACCCACAACATAGTGACCTTCGTCAATCCACCTCTCACAACGAATCCCTGATTCAGGGTGGAAACACTCTCAATCGCCGCTGGCCACTCGTGCCATACACATCGCTGCGAAGGCGGTAGCGAGTCACAAGGTCTGCTTGCATTTGGCGCACGTCTTCGGTGCGAGGAAGAAGCTCCACGGGACGGCCTTGCGGAACCACCACCTGCTCGATGGCCAGACGGCATTCCTCCAGAGCGGCAGAGGCGTCGGACTGATCACCATCACCATCACCACAGTCCGCTGAGTCTCGATGGGGCAAATCACTATCTCGGCGCATCAACAAACGCTCCAATGCCCTCTCCACTTGGGGAAGAGTGTCGGATTTAATCACCAAAATCGGCACGCCAGCTTCTCTCGCTTGACGACGGAGTTCAGGTTGACGACCGAGTCCTTGGCGAACGCTCAACACCACATCAGCCTGCACGAGATCATCCACCGCCTGAACAGACCAGTCATGACGTCGAACCGCTTCATCAAGACGTTGCTCGCTCAGACCACAACAAAGGACCTGAAACATCTTGGAAGGCGCCTGAGACGGCTTCAGCTCTAACTGCGCAGAACCCATTCCTACGGGTTGCAATGAAGTGGGCTCAAGGGGGTTTGGTAACGGAACCGGCGCCAAGGATGGGCGCCTTAGGAGCGAGGTAGACAACTGGGGTTCAACCCGAAGAACGCGTCCATCTGCAGCCATCTTCCGCTCTTCAGGACTGGGCACTTGGCCGCGTAGCAATGCATCAACCGCCCTTCCCACCTCTCGATACACAGCCCAGCGACTGCGGCTGTGCATCTCCACGGCCATTGAAAAAGTGGGTTCAGCCGCCCGTTCGAGCACCGTTTTCTGGCTGCGTCGACGGCGAGCCTCATCGTCGCCAAGGGTGACGGATTCAATGCCACCAATGAGGTCGCACAAGGTTGGATTTTTAATGAGGTTGGACAGGGCATTTCCGTGCGCTGTCGCCACCAAGGTCACCCCCCGTTCAGCAATCGTGCGGGCTGCACGCGCTTCCAATTCGGTGCCGATTTCGTCAATAACGATCACCTCGGGCATATGGTTTTCCACTGCCTCAATCATCACTTGATGCTGAAGCTCTGGCCGAGCCACCTGCATGCGCCGCGCTCGACCAATGGCGGGATGGGGGATATCACCATCCCCCGCAATTTCATTGCTGGTATCAATCACAACGACACGCTTTCCCAGGTCATCGGCAAGAACGCGAGCGATCTCGCGTAAGGCCGTGGTTTTACCGACACCGGGCCGGCCCATCAGCAGCAACGATTCACCACTATCGAGAAGATCGCGCACCATCGCCACCGTCCCAAAAACAGCACGCCCTACTCGGCAGGTCAGACCCACGACCTCACCTCGACGATTACGAATGGCACTGATGCGATGCAAGGTTCGCTCAATGCCCGCCCTGTTGTCGGAACCAAACTGGCCCAGACGTTCCACCATGGCCTGCAGATCAGCATGGGTCACGCTGGTGCTTCCGAGAGCGGTGGACCAACCGGAATAACGAGCTTCAGGAACACGTCCAAGGTCGAGCACAACCTCAAGAAGTTGATCTCTTGACTCCGTTGAGGCCAACGAGGCTTGGAGCTCTGCAGGAAGCAAAGAGACGAGTCGGTTTAAGTCGTCGGTAATGCGCTCGGTCGTCATGGCTCACTCGGCCAACAGTCGGACCGCAAACATTCATAGCAAGAGGAACACTGGGTCGGTGTCCGATCAGCTACGACGCAACCAAGGCGCAATCAACGTGCGAGCAGCTCGAAGTGACTGAGCCCAGCCATCCGGCCAGTCGCGCAAACGACATCCCCGGTCTTGCGCCGCTTGAAAAAAGGGTTGAACGAGGGTCCTGGCCACCCCACCAAAAGCAACACCAGCAGGTCCCATCGCCCTGCCGTCTTGTAAGAGCAAACCAAGTGTTGCTGTGTTGGTTCCACCGGCCAACTGCAATGGACCGGGCGGTGCCAAGCGATGGAGCCGCTCCCACAGACCAACTGCTGCCCGGGCAGTTCCAACGCCAAGATCTCCACTCATGGGACGACCATCAAGCTGCCAAAGCGGGCGTTGTTGAAACGCACGCAAGGCCTGATGGCGCTGCCACAGTTCCTTGGAAAGCGACTCCACCGTGACCTGATGGCCTTCAAGGCCACAACTCACGGACAGCCGCCGAAGGGGAACATCGGCAAGACGAACCTGTTCAAGAGTGGCCTGAAAAGCATTCAGGCGACCGGGGGCCGTGTGTATTTCCAAAGCATCGGGACGTAAGTCGTGAAGCAGAGAAGCCAAATCATTCAGGCCCACCCGACGATCCAAGGATTGGATCAGTTGGGGCGGGCAGGCAGGCCAACAGCGACCGCACCCGTAGCAAAGCTGTTCATCAACCCCTACAGAGGCACGGATGGCATCGGCTGGACAGACCCGCTCACAAGGCCGCGAACAATCGGGAGGGCAAAGGCCTGGATCGAAAACTGCCTTACGGAAATGGGCATCATGTCCATCACTCACACTCACCATCAACCAGGGGCGGCGCCCTATGCGCTCCCAGGCCCAATCGAGTCCTTCGCGGGCAGCACGCACAACAGCAAGATCAGCTGCCACATCCACGCAATGAACTCCTGCGACCGCAAAGAGCGCACAAAGATCGCCGATGGTCGCCAAGTCTTGATTACTGGCGCCACAAATCAACTTGACCCAGGATCCGTTCGCCAGAGCCAGCTCTCCGGCATCCGCTCTCTGAGGAGCAGCATTCACAGTGAGATTCAGTTGCTCAAAAGCTTCTTCATGGGTTGCCAGCGAAGGCTTCGAGCGCCACCCATTTCCACAACCACTTTTAAACGGGGCTCACGGCGACAAAGATCACACAGTGCCGACAACTCGGAGCGGGATAACACCTGACCTTCAAGAAGCCATAGGACAACAGGCTTAGCCCCCAACATCAACTCACCGAGCAGTGGCATCACCTCCTGGACCTCGCCCACAGCGGCACCACGGCCAACACTTTGATGTCCAAGATGGGGGGGGCGGATCCCATGTTTTTGAAACAAAAACACCTCTGGATCGCCCAAACCGCGGGCAGACGAAAGCTGTGTGCGGTAGCCAGCACCACGCAATCGGCGTAACAAACGCGTTTCAGCACCACCCTCGAGGGGCGCAAAAACTGCCATACAACCTGCCGACTCCAGCTCACGGCGGAAACCACGACCAGACAGCAGCAGCGGCATGAAATTGGATCGAATAACGAGATTCTGGCAGTTAAACGTCGTCAGTTAGGGACTTGATCGCAATGCTGTAGTGTCTTTGTTTGCACTGTTGAACTGTGCCCGTCCGCTAGCCGGGCCTCCAGATCGCAGAGCAGGTTCGGCGTATGCGCCGGATCCCCAGGCCAGCGCCGTCTCATCAATTCGTTGGTGTGACTGCCGAGAAACTCACCGAGCAATCCTTTGCACGGAAAGTCTCAGCCAGCTGATTCGCTCGCTAGCTCCAACCCGCCTTCTTCTTCGCCACGAGCGAGACGATGACGGTCATGACTGCGTTAATACGATCAGCGCCCTCTCAGGCCTCTTCATTCCTTTAGTGAATAAGCGGTTGTTCACGCTGGCGTTCTTACCTCCATGTCTATCGGCATTCTTGGGAAGAAGTTGGGCATGTCCCAGTTCTTCGACGAGCAAGGCAAAGCCGTTCCGGTCACATTGATCGAAGCGGGTCCTTGCCGCATCACCCAGCTCAAAAGTTCAGAAACTGACGGCTACCAAGCCGTACAGATCGGTTTTGGCGAGATTCGCGAAAAGCTGATCAACAAACCAGCGAAAGGTCATCTCGCCAAATCTGGCGAGGACCTCGTTCGTCACCTCTGTGAATATCGCGTCGACGACCTCGATGGGATTCAGTTAGGTGGCGCCGTCACCGTCGGTGACTTCGCGGCTGGTCAGAAAGTAGACGTCAGTGGCGACACCATGGGTCGTGGCTTTGCTGGTCTGCAAAAGCGCCATGGTTTCAGTCGTGGGCCAATGACGCACGGCTCCAAAAATCATCGCCAACCCGGTTCAATCGGTGCCGGCACTACGCCAGGCAGGATTTATCCAGGCAAACGGATGTCCGGTCGCTACGGCGGCAAAAAAATCACAACCCGTGGTTTGACGATCCTGAAAATTGACAGCGATCGCAACCTTCTCGTGGTGAAAGGTTCTGTTCCGGGCAAACCTGGTTCACTGCTGAACATCCGTCCCGCAAACCGGGTGGGCGCCAAGCCCGCTAAAGGAGGTAAGTGATGGCTAATTGCATCGTTCGCGATTGGCAAGGGAAAGAAGCTGGCAACGCAAGCCTTGACTTAAAGGTTGCGAAAGAAGCCAGTGCCCTTGATCTGATGCATCGCGCAGTGCTGCGTCAGCAGGCCCACAGCCGTCAAGGCACCGCAAGCACCCTCACTCGATCAGAGGTGAGAGGTGGTGGACGCAAGCCTTACAAGCAAAAAGGTACGGGCCGCGCGCGTCAGGGTTCCGTCCGCACTCCACTGCGTCCAGGTGGCGGCATCATTTTTGGACCCAAGCCCAGGTCTTACAACCTTGCGATGAACCGCAAGGAACGTCGTTCAGCCCTTCGTACTGCGCTGATGGCGCGTATTGAGGATTTAGTGGTGGTGAAGGATTTCGCAACCACTCTGACGACTCCGAAGACCAAAGAGATCATCGATGCTCTGGGGAGACTTGACGTTTCCGCCACGAGCAAGGTTTTGATCATCCTCACCAATCCCTCCGAAGCGGTGCGCCGCTCTATTCGGAACTTGGAAACCGTGAAGTTGATCGCAGCCGACCAACTCAACGTCTTCGATCTGCTCCACGCCAACAAGCTGGTTGTGGGCGAGGACGCACTCGCAAAGATTCAGGAGGTCTACGGCGATGACTGAGCGCTTCACCGGACGTCTGGCCGATGTGATCCGCCGCCCGCTGATCACTGAAAAGGCCACCCGTGCTCTGGAACAAAACCAGTACACGTTTGAGGTGGACCATCGAGCCGCCAAGCCCGACATCAAGGCTGCAGTCGAACAGCTCTTCGATGTCAAGGTCACGGGCATTAGCACCATGAATCCTCCACGCAGGAGTCGTCGCATCGGCCGTTTTGCCGGTAAGCGCGCTCAAGTGAAGAAAGCAGTGGTGCGTCTGGCCGAGGGCAACTCCATCCAACTCTTCCCTGAGTCCTGAGGGGGCTGAATCGTCATGGCAATTCGTACTTTCCGCCCCTACACCCCCGGTACCAGAACCCGGGTAGTCACAGACTTCAGTGAAGTCACCGGCCGCAAGCCGGAACGCTCCTTGGTGGTGTCGAAACACCGCCGCAAAGGACGCAACAATCGTGGTGTGATCACCTGCCGTCATCGCGGAGGTGGTCATAAGCGCCAATACCGCTTGGTCGACTTCCGTCGCAACAAGCATGGCGTCACCGCCAAGGTGGCTGCAATCCACTACGACCCACACCGCAATGCGCGGTTGGCCCTGCTTTTTTACGCTGATGGCGAAAAGCGTTACATCCTGGCTCCGGCTGGGATCAGCATCGGCCAAACAGTGGTGTCAGGCACTGAGGTGCCGATCGAGATCGGCAATGCCATGCCGCTCTCAGCCATCCCACTCGGTTCAAGCGTTCATTGCGTTGAGCTTTATGCCGGACGCGGTGGTCAGATGGTTCGAACCGCAGGAGCAAGTGCTCAGGTCATGGCCAAAGAGGGCGATTACGTCGCCCTCAAACTCCCCTCCACTGAGGTCCGCCTTGTGAGGCGTGAGTGCTTCGCCACTCTTGGCGAAGTGGGCAACGCTGAAATTCGCAACACCAGCTTGGGCAAAGCTGGTCGCCGCCGTTGGCTGGGGCGTCGTCCTCAGGTCCGAGGCAGCGTGATGAACCCTTGCGATCACCCTCATGGTGGTGGTGAAGGCCGTGCACCCATTGGGCGCTCGGGACCTGTCACCCCTTGGGGCAAACCCGCTTTGGGCCTCAAAACCCGCAAGCGGAACAAGCCCAGCAACAAGTTCGTCCTCCGGAAACGTCGCAAGACGTCCAAGCGGAGCCGTGGCGGACGCGATTCCTGATGTCACTCACCGCTTTGCAGTTCGCTTAATCCGCCATGGGACGTTCTCTCAAAAAAGGCCCATTTATTGCTGACAGCCTTCTTCGCAAGGTTGAAAAGCAAAACGCGGCTGACGACAAGTCAGTCATCAAGACGTGGTCCAGGGCCTCCACAATTTTGCCGATGATGATCGGCCATACCATTGCCGTTCACAACGGCAGAACCCACGTACCAGTCTTCGTGACTGAGCAAATGGTGGGGCACAAATTGGGTGAATTCGCACCCACACGCACCTTTAAGGGCCACATCAAAGACAAGAAAGGAGGCCGCTGAGACCATGACAACGTCATCCCCAACGGCAACCACTGCCCAAGCGCACGGCCGCTTCATTCGCGGCTCCGTTTCCAAGGTGCGTCGTGTACTCGATCAAATCCGTGGCCGCACCTACCGCGACGCGCTGATCATGCTCGAGTTCATGCCCTACCGCTCAACCGGTCCGATCACGAAAGTGCTTCGCTCCGCCGTAGCCAATGCCGAGCACAACCTTGGACTTGACCCAGCAACCTTGGTCATTTCCCAGGCCAGCGCTGACATGGGTCCATCCATGAAGCGGTACCGGCCCCGCGCTCAAGGTCGCGCCTTCGCGATCAAAAAACAGACCTGCCACATCAGCATTGCTGTGGCAGCTCAGACCGACTCCTGACCCCCCGAGCACACCGTCTGAATGGGACACAAAATCCATCCAACCGGCTTACGCCTGGGGATCACCCAGGAGCACCGGTCACGCTGGTACGCATCCAGCAAAAGTTATCCCGCCCTCTTGCAAGAGGACGATCGAATTCGCAAGTTCATCCACAAGAAGTACGGCTCAGCCGGCATCAGCGATGTGCTGATCGCCCGCAAAGCTGATCAACTTGAGGTTGAGCTCAAAACAGCGCGCCCCGGTGTGCTGGTTGGTCGTCAAGGCAGCGGAATTGAAGATCTTCGCAGCGGCATCCAAAAAACCGTTGGTGATTCGAGCCGTCAGGTCCGGATCAACGTGGTTGAAGTGGAGCGTGTGGATGCTGACGCATTCCTTCTGGCTGAGTACATCGCTCAGCAACTCGAGAAACGCGTGGCATTCCGCCGCACCATCCGCATGGCCGTACAGCGCGCTCAACGCGCCGGCGTCCTTGGCCTGAAAATCCAAGTCAGCGGACGCCTGAATGGTGCTGAAATCGCACGTACTGAATGGACTCGTGAAGGACGTGTGCCCTTGCACACCCTTCGCGCCGAAATTGATTACGCCACCAAAGTGGCCAGCACGACCTATGGCGTTCTGGGCATCAAGGTTTGGGTCTTCAAGGGAGAGGTTTTGAGCGACGACTCCCAGCAGCAGATCCCGGTGGGAGCGAATCCCCGCCGTCGGGCCGGTCGGAGGCCCCAACAGTTCGAAGACCGCTCAAACGAGGGTTGAACCGGAGGCCTAAATCATGCTGAGTCCCAAAAGAGTCAAATTCCGCAAACAACAGCGAGGTCGCATGCGCGGCGTCGCAACTAGAGGCAACACCATTGCCTTTGGTCAGTTTGCGTTGCAAGCCCAAGAATGCGGCTGGATCACTTCGCGTCAAATCGAAGCCAGCCGCCGTGCCATGACCCGCTACGTCAAACGTGGCGGAAAAATCTGGATTCGAATTTTTCCTGACAAGCCCGTCACCATGCGCCCCGCCGAAACCCGAATGGGTTCAGGTAAGGGCAACCCAGAATTCTGGGTTGCTGTGATCAAGCCCGGCAGGATTCTGTTTGAAATGGGCGGTGATGAAATCACCCCTGCGATTGCGAAGGAAGCAATGCGCCTTGCGCAATACAAGCTCCCTCTAAAAACCAAGTTCATCACTCTCGATGAACAGGAACAGCCAGCCGGCACTAACGCTGCTGCCTCTTCAACCGTGGAGTCCTGACCATGGCACGTCCTACTGCTACAGATCTGCGCCAATTGTCTGACGCAGATATCACTGATCAAATCGACGGCCTCCGCCGCGAATTGTTCGAACTCAGATTCCAGCAGGCCACCCGCCAGCTGGGCAACACGCACCGCTTCAAGGAGAGCCGTCTCAAACTGGCTCAGTTGCTGACGGTGCAATCGGAGCGCAAGCGCTCCGCTGCTTCCTGATCCTTAAGGAGAACCTTCCATGGCACTCAAAGAAAGGGTCGGCACCGTCGTCAGCGACAAGATGGACAAAACGGTGGTTGTGGCGGTGGAGAACCGCTTCCCCCACCCCATCTATCAAAAGACGGTCAGCCGCACCACCCGCTACAAAGCCCACGACGAAGACAACGCTTGCTGTGTTGGTGACCGTGTCCGGATTACCGAAACGCGTCCACTCAGCCGCCACAAGCGCTGGGCGATTGCTGAAGTCCTCAGTCAAAGCCCCAAAGCTGAGGAGGTGTCTAAATGATTCAGCAGGAAACATTCCTCACTGTTGCTGACAACAGTGGCGCCAAACGCATCCAATGCATTCGTGTTCTCGGCACCAATCGCCGCTATGCACACGTTGGTGACGTGATCGTTGCCACCGTCAAAGATGCGATGCCAAACATGGGTGTCAAAAAGTCGGACATCGTCAAGGCCGTTGTGGTTCGAACCAAAGCCACCATGCGTCGAGATACTGGGAACTCCATTCGTTTTGATGACAACGCAGCCGTGATCATCAACGACGACAAAAATCCCAAAGGCACTCGGGTCTTTGGACCTGTTGCCCGTGAATTGCGTGAACGCAGTTTCACCAAAATCGTGTCCCTCGCTCCGGAGGTGATCTGAAATGGCTACCGCAACATCCAAATCTGCCCCAGCTGAGCGCATCAAGATGCGTCTTCGTAAAGGTGACACCGTTCAGGTGATTGCAGGTAAAGACAAAGGCAAAACAGGAGAAGTCCTGCGCACCTTGCCTAACGAAAACCGAGTGATCGTGGAGGGACTCAATATGAGAACTCGTCACGTCAAGCCCACACAGGAAGGTGAAACTGGACGAATTGTCACTGAAGAAGCATCACTGCATGCTTCCAACGTGATGTTCTATTCCACCGCCAAAAAGGTTGCCAGTCGTATTGAACTGATTACCGAAAAAGACGGCAGCAAAAAGCGCCGCCTTAAGAAAACAGGCGAAGTGATCGACTGATCACCTCAATTGCTCTTCTGACCAAGCCCAGAAGTCCTTTCCCCCAGCCATGTCACTAAAACAGCGCTATCGGGAGACCATTCAGCCAAAATTGCTGAAAGATTTGAGTCTCTCCAACATTCATGAAGTTCCCAAGGTGCTGAAAGTCACCGTTAATCGCGGACTCGGCGAAGCAGCCACCAATGCAAAGTCCCTCGAGGCTTCGGTGAACGAATTGGCCCAAATCACTGGCCAAAAAGTTGTTATTACCAGA
>NZ_JAKUHK010000038.1:0-11933 GCF_023630655.1 Synechococcus sp. MU1655
GCAGTGGAACCGTTACTCAGAGGCGCGATGGCCCTAATGCCGTCACGAGTTGCAGTGATGGGTTCCGTTGAATTCAAAACATAAAAACAATCGAAAGCCTGAGCCCCTGACTTTTGGCTGCTCACCAACTGTTCACGCCGACCGGTAGAGTCAATTCTCTTCACAATGTGTTGCGATGCCCACAGATGGGCCTTCTGCAAAAGGAACCATTCTTGTGGTGGACGACGAACCCGCAGTGAGACGGGTTTTGTTGATGCGTCTGCAATTGGCTGGTTACAACGTCGTCTCTGCTGAAGATGGTGAGGAGGCGTTGGAAATGTTTCACAGTGAATCGCCGGATCTCGTCGTTCTCGACGTGATGCTTCCCAAAATGGATGGCTTTGCGGTCTGCAGGCGTTTACGTGCTGAGTCGTGCGTCCCGATTATTTTTCTCTCGGCCTTGGAGTCCATCTCCGAACGCGTGGCAGGCCTTGACCTTGGAGCAGACGATTATCTTCCAAAGCCCTTTAGCCCAAAGGAACTTGAAGCCCGCATCTCCACGATCCTGAGACGGGTGGGGTCTGGTTCTGCCACCGTTGAGCCCCGCGAGATTCCCAGTGGCCAAGGCGTGATGCGTGTTGGAGATTTAGTGGTCGACACCAATCGCCGTCAGGTGAATCGGGGAACCGAACGCATTGCTCTGACTTACACAGAATTCAGCCTTCTTGAATTGCTCTTCCGCGACCCAGGTCATGTGGTCCCTAGGGCCGAAATCCTTGAGCAGCTTTGGGGCTATCCGCCCCGACGTGCGGCTGATCTGAGGGTTGTTGACGTGTATGTGGCACGCCTGCGAGGCAAGCTCGAGCCCGACCCGCGCAATCCTGAACTGATCCTGACGGTGAGAGGGATCGGCTACGCGTCCCAACGCATGGGTGAACCTGCAGGAGCACCTGCAGCAGTTTGATGAATTTGGCGTGATCCGTTCGCTCTTGTGCCCGCCGCGGGGCAGGATGGCGCCCGACTGCTTCTTCTCTCTTGTCTGAACTTCGTGAGACCCGCTTGGAGAAGGCGAATGCTCTCAAAGAACAGGGGCAAGAGCCGTATGCATTGCGTTTTGATCTGACCGATCGCATGGCTCGCCTGCAATCCGATCACGCTGATCTTGCAAATGGCACCGAGCGAGACCTGAAGGTTTCGGTTGCTGGTCGGGTGATGACGCGCCGGGTGATGGGCAAGCTTGCGTTTTTCACGCTGGCGGACGAAACGGGAACGATCCAGTTGTTCCTCGAGAAAGCAACGCTGGGCGACAGCTTTGCTCAGCTCAGTTCCTTGGTGGATGCAGGTGACCTCATCGGGGTTCACGGCATCTTGCGCCGTACGGATCGGGGTGAATTGTCCGTCAAGGTGAGCGAATGGCAGATGCTCACCAAAGCGCTGCAGCCATTGCCAGATAAGTGGCATGGTCTCGCGGATGTGGAAAAGCGCTATCGACAGCGCTATCTGGATTTGATCGTGACGCCGCAGTCCCGTGAGACGTTCCGTCGTCGGGCGATGGCCGTGAGTGCGATCCGCCGTTGGTTGGATGAACGCGACTTTCTAGAGATCGAAACACCGGTCTTGCAGTCCGAAGCCGGAGGCGCTGAGGCGCGGCCGTTCATCACGCACCACAACACCCTCGATCTGCCTCTCTACTTGCGGATTGCCACGGAGCTCCATCTCAAACGGCTCGTGGTGGGTGGATTTGAACGGGTCTATGAGCTCGGGCGGATCTTTCGCAACGAAGGGGTGAGCACGCGTCATAACCCTGAATTCACGTCGGTGGAGGTGTATCAGGCCTATGCCGATTACAACGACATGATGGCGCTCACCGAACAGCTAATCGCTTCGGTTTGTGAGCAGGTATGCGGTACAACCCGCATCAGCTACCAGGGCGTGGAGGTGGACCTGACGCCGTCCTGGAGGCGCGCCACGATGCATGAACTCGTGCAGGAGGCCACCGGCCTTGATTTCACCTGCTTCGAGACCCGTGAAGCGGCTGTGAAGGCGATGCAAGCGGCCAATCTCCCGACGCCGGATAAGGCCGACACCGTTGGACGGCTGTTGAACGAAGCGTTTGAGCATGCTGTGGAGCCCAATTTGATTCAGCCCACCTTTGTGCTCGATTACCCCCAGGAAATTTCACCCCTGGCGCGTAAACACCGCAGCAAGCCAGGGCTTGTGGAGCGGTTTGAGTTATTCATTGTGGGACGAGAAACGGCCAATGCCTTCAGTGAGCTCACGGATCCTTTGGATCAAAGAGGCCGCATGGAGCTCCAGCAGGAACGTCGTGCTGCCGGAGATGTGGAAGCCAGCGGAGTGGATGAGGATTTCATCCAGGCCCTCGAAGTGGGGATGCCCCCTACGGGTGGACTTGGAATTGGCATTGATCGCCTGGTGATGTTGCTGACTGACAGCCCCTCGATTCGTGATGTCATTGCCTTCCCATTGATGCGACCTGAGGGGTGACCTGTCAGCATGGATAATTAACCCAGTGGCAGGGTCCAATTCCCATGAGTGGTGAGCGCGTAGGTTTCCGCTTCAAACACGCCGATGCGGTGGTCAAGCGCAATCCGCAGGGACGTTCCCGTCGCGGATGGGTGATGGAGCCAGTGGAGCAGACCACGAGCCGAGGCACCAAGATGCCCGCTTATCGCATCCGCTGGCGCGATAGTGAGCGACCTGAGATTGTGCTCCAGCACATGCTGATTGCTGATCCAGACCCCACCCCTCCGCCTGAAAACGTGAGCCTCGAGCCTCCCGCACCGAAGGCTTGATCGAGAGCAATCTCAAGTTCGATTAGTTGAGGCCTTGATTGCGCCTCAGTTCTTCAAGCTCTTGCTGTGCTTCAAATAAGGCCCAATCCTCATCAAGGCTGCGCCTGGATGTGGACTGTTTTTCCTGGGTTTTAAGGCTGTTGAGCTGCGCTTCGAGTTCGGCGAACTGAAGCCCAAGTGCCTCGAACTCCTCCCAGAGCTCGCGACCTTGCTGCATCAGAGCAGCAACGTGTTGATCCGCCCGTTGTGCGAGTTCAAGGGCACTAGCCCTTCGTGCTTTCTCGCTACGCGTTGTCCAGGCTTGGACCTGTTCGGCGAGGGTGAGCAGCTGGCGGCGTAATTCCCTCGCTTGGAGTTGCTGTTGCCCGCGACGGTTGTGCAGATCCCTTTGGCGGTCCTGGAGATGCTGTTCGCGTAGAAGTTGATCCTGACTTGGATTGCTGCGCAAAAACTGTTCAAGCCGTTCCTCCAAGCCGCGTTCGAGGTTGTCCAGCCAGGTGGGACTCATGGGATTTGATCCGGTGCGCGTGTGATCAATGGAGCTTCGATTTCCTGTTCCAGCGGATTGATCGCACCTTCCCGTGAACGAAGCAACAGCTGGGTGAGACGAGCGACTGATCCCTCCCCGAGCTCCAGTGCACCCAGGCGATCGAAGGCATTGCGATACACCGCTTCTAGCTCTTCCATCAGGGTTTCACGTTGGAGGCGAACTGTGGCCCGTTGCTCGTCGCGACTCATGGCTCAGCAGGGATGAAGGGTTGGATCTCAGTCTGGGGCCTCTAAGAGATGCAAGGAAAGATCGTCATCTGGATCATGCCAGCGGCGAACCCAGTGCCATCCGGCCTGTTGCGCTAACGCAACAGCCCGCTCAGGGCTGTATTTGAGGCTGTATTCAGTGATCAGTGGTTCATCGCATTCGAAGGTCCAACGGTCACCGGCGATCCTGACAACTTGGTTGCAGCTGCTGATCAAGGCCATCTCCACTCGCTGTTGGTCGGCTTGCCAACGCGCTTGGTACGAAAAGCATTGCGGGTCAAAATTCGCTCCCAAATCGGCATTGAGGCGATGCAGCAAGTTGCGTGCGAAGTCTGCTGAGATGCCAGTGGCGTCGTTGTAGGCCGCTTCTAGGCGGATCTTGCTTTTGGGTTGGTCCAGACCAAGAAGGAGAGGTCCCCCATTCAGCAATTGCTTGAAATGGCGGAGCACGCGAACGGCATCGTGCTGTTCAAAATTGCCGAGCGAGCTGCCAGGAAAGAAACCGATGCGTCGTTGGTCTCGTAGCAATGGGTGTTCCGGCAATGCTGTCAGCGTGCTGTGATCGCAGCAAATTCCCAGCATTGGCACCCCTGGGTGACTTTGCTGCAGTGCTGTGGTGGCTTTGCGTAAGTGCTCCGCACTGATGTCGAGGGCCACGTAGGCCGCGGGATGGATCGCATCGAGAAGGGGGCCAACTTTTTGGGCGCTTCCAGCCCCGAATTCAATAATCACGCCGTCACCGATCGCGGCTGCAATCTCGGGGGCACGCGCCTCGAGCAAAGCAATTTCGGTGCGGGTGAGGCTGTATTCGGGTAGTTGGCAGATGCGATCGAAGAGGCGAGAGCCCTCCTCGTCATAGAGAAACCAGGCCGGGAGTTGGCGCGGACATCGGTTGAGACCGATCCGGACGAGCTGTTGCATATCCGCTGCTGGCGGATGGAGGTCGATCAGTTCGGTTGTTGGATCAGTTGTTTGATCCGTTTGTTGTGAGGTTGTGGTCATCGGGCCAAGCGCAGGCCAGCCGCCATCCAGCGGCTAGAGGGAGCAAAAAAGTTGCGGTAGGTGTTACGGGCATGGCCCTTCGGGGTGAGCTGACTGCTGCCCCGCAACACAAATTGGGAGGTCATGAACTTGCCGTTGTACTCGCCAACGGCTCCTTGGGCCGCTTGAAACCCCGGATAGGGCCTGTAAGGACTTGCGGTCCATTGCCAAAGCTCAGCATGGCTTTGCTTGAGCTGCTGCCCCTGCTCCAGTGCGGCCGTTTCCCACTCGGCTTCCGTTGGGAGGCGAGATCCAGCCCAGCGTGCATAGGCATCCGCTTCAAACCAGCTGAGATGGCGGACTGGGCGATGGGCTTCTAACGGGCAGCGTCCGGCCAGGGTGAACTCCCAGGACCAGGCTGTTGGATCAAGCTGCTGGCGCCAGTAGCGCGGTGCCTTCCACTGTCGCTCTGAGCAGATGGCCCAGCCTTCACTCATCCAGAGTTCGGGGCGCTCGTATCCGCCGTCCTCGATAAAAGCTTTGTATTCGCCGTTGCTCACCAAGCGATCGGCCAGGGCATAGGGCTCGAGCCAAACGCGATGACGTGGCTCCTCATTGTCGAAATGGAAGCGATGGGAATGGTGGGTGTTGTGGTGTTGGATGTCCTGGCCGATCTCCACCAGGCCCCCCGCACACTCCAGCCAAACGGGAGCTGTGCCGTCGTTGGAAGCGCCTGCGGGCTCTTGCCAATCCGTTCGGTAGGCCGGCTCTAAGGGCTGACGGCTGAAGGCATCGAGAAGATCCATCAACATCAACTCCTGGTGCTGTTGCTCGTGCTGAAGGCCCAGTTCCACGAGAACCAACCAAGGGGAATCGACGCTGCGTTTGAGCAGGTGTTCCAGGGCCTGATTCACCTTGTGCCGCCATGCGATCACCTCTGCTATCGGCGGCCTGCTGAGTAAGCCCCGTTGAGGTCTGGGTTGCCGAGCGCCAACCGCGTCGTAATAGGAGTTGAACAGATAGTTCCAGCGTGGATCAGCCCGCTCGTAATCAGGGCAGTGCGGGATCAGCACAAAGGTTTCGAAAAACCAGGTGGTATGGGCGAGATGCCATTTGGGAGGGCTCGCATCAGCCATGCCCTGAAGGCAGAGGTCTTCGGCCTCAAGCGGCTCAATCAACACTTCGCTGGTGCGGCGCACGTCCATCAGCCGGCTGAGCAGCGTGCCGGAGTCCATGGCAGGTTGATGTTCGGGACAGTGACCTTAGTGAGGCCACGCTGCAGGTGCTTTCGCAAAACTCCCCCTACCATCACCCCATTAAGGCCATGTCGTTGTGATCGGCACGCTGCTGTCTGCGCGCTACCGCTTGGATCAATGTCTGACGTCAGATGCGTCTGCACCCCAGGGACGCCTGTGGCGTGGAACCGACGTGTTGGCCTCCGATGCGTCAGTGGCATTACGGCAGCTTCAGGATTCCAATGCAAAAGAGCGGTTTCGCCAGCTTTGGCCGGCGATGCAATCGGTTCTCCACCCGCTGATTCCACGCTTCGGAGGACTCCTGGAAGAATTGGATTCGCTCTGGCTGGTCAGGGAGTGGCAGGAAGGATCCAGCTTTGGGTTGATTCAGCAGCAGCGGCGTGAGCGTCAGCTGGTCTTCGGTGGCGGCGAAGTGTTGCTGTTGTTGCGTCAGCTCCTTCCCGTGTTGGGCGTTCTCCATGGCAAGGGACTGGTCCATGGAGATATCAATCCGAGCAATCTTCTGCGCCGTGATCAGGATGGGCTGCCGGTTTTGCTGGATTTTGGCCTGCTGCAAAACCTGGGAACCGCTCCGCTGTTAGGAGCCACGGCCAGCTATTCGCCAAGGGGGCAAGGCCGCGGCGAAATGGCTGCGCCATGGATGGATTTGCATGCTCTCGGCGTGACCGCACTGACCTTGCTGGACGGACGGGCGCCGGAGGCTTTGCTGCCGGCGGATGCCAGTGAATGGCAATGTCCCCCAGCCCTCGAGCTCCATGAAGGCTTCCGCGACGTGTTGGAACGGATGTTGAGTGAGCTGCCAGGTCGCCGTTTTGAGCAGGCCTCGGAGGTTCTGCAGGCCTTGAAAGCGGTTCCTATGCCTGAATCGACGGGGCCCATGCCCAGTTCCGCTCGAACGGTTGTGCTTGCGCCTGTGGTGACGGCCTCTGCTGAGCTTCCTTCCGTGGAACCGCCGGCTGTTCGTTCCTCTTCCCCTGAGCCACGCCGACGTCAGCGCGCCGACGAGCGCCAAGTGGCCGCGGAAGGACGGTTATGGCCCGTGGTGATTGCCCTCTTGTTGTCAGCCGTGGTGGGGACTGCCATCGGTTGGTTTCTGCTCAGCCGTGGCAACGCTCCAGCTGGTGTGCCCTCCACTGATCGAGATGTGGTGGGCCGCTCGCCAACGGCCAGCCTTCCGCCAGCAGAGGTGGATCAGCGTCAACAATTTCTGAGTCGGCTTAGGGCTCTGCAGGTGGACCGCAGCTGGTTCTTGCAGCTTGTGGATGCCAGCTTGTTAGCCCGATTCCCGGAGCGAAGCGGTCGCTTGCCCAGTGATTCCCTCGAGGATGCGCCTCTACGCAAGGTTTGGAACGAGTTGGCCAACGAGTGGTTGGCAAGGGTGGAACAGTTGCCTCCAGGTTTGCGTCGTCGACTGGGGACACTCGATTCAAAGGATTGGCAGACTCAGCGTCAGGCCTTGGTCGCCCAAGGGGTCAATGACAGGGTGGTGGAACAGCTGGTCTCCGTGGCCGCCAACAGCCTGTTGCCGGGTGTGGCCTCTGGAACCAAGCCACCAGAACCGTTCCGGCAGCTTTGGTATGCCGCCGCCTTGCGCAGTCTGGAAGAGGTCAAGATTGAAACGGTGAAGGCTGGGACTGAGATGGCCACCGTCCTGTCCAGTCGGGTACCAGCCGATAGCGCCCGCCTGATTTCCATTCAGGTTCCGGCCAACCGTCGGCTGGTGCTCGGTATTAACGGAACGCCGTTGATGCAGATGACCGTTTATGCCTCTGACGGCTCTGTGGCAGCTGAACGGGGGCCTTTGCGAGTGGTCTCCCTGGCGGCTGATGTGGGCACGCCTGTCCAGGTGCTCGTAACGAATGAAGGCGTCGCCTCCGGGCTGCTGACCTTGTCCTCTCGAGCTGACCTCCAGAATCCGACCCCTTTGCCGAAAGTAGTGTCGAAACCACTGCCAAGAGTGGATCTCAATCCGATTGCCGATCCGGCGACAGGGGTGCAGGGGCCTGTCGAAGCGTTGCCGGAGCCCCCTGGCCCGAAGCCAGCAGGCGTGAAGGAGGACGTCTCCCAAGAGCAAGCCCTCCAAGAGCCATCTGCTCAACCGGAGGGCGATCGAGTCCCAGAAGCAGCGTCCTCTGCTGGGCTTCGCAGTCAGTAGCGGGCGATGGCATCCCGTGTTTCTTTCTTGACCTGTTTGTCTTTGGCTGCGGCCCGCTTGTCATGAAGCTTGCGCCCCTTGCCCAGGCCGATGGTCACCTTGATCCATGACCCCTGCAGGTGCAGGTTGAGTGGAATCAGGGCGAGCCCTTTTTGTTCGAGGTGTCCTCGCAATTTGTCGATTTCGCGGCGATGGGCAAGGAGGCGCCTCACCCTGAGGGGGTCGTGATTGAAATAGCGGCTGGCGTGGGTGTGCGGGGAGATGTGAACGTTGTGGAGATGCAGCTCTCCCCGTCTGATCAGGCAGAAGCCATCCCGCAGATTGGCCTGCCCCGCCCGCACCGACTTCACTTCGGTCCCCAGAAGCTCGATTCCCGTTTCTAGGGTTTCAAGGATCTCGTACTGATGCCGCGCCAGCCGGTTGTCGGCCAGCAGGCGATTCGCCGCTGCTCTTGCTGCTGCACTCTTCTTGCCGCCTCCCTTGCCCATCTCACGTCAGGCCCCACGGCCGATCGGTCTTCCGACCTTATCCAGCTATCGGTACCCTGCGACCATGGCGATTGTTTCTTCCAACGCTGACCCCTCCAAGGGCGCTCCCCGACCGAAGCCTTCGCGGGTGGTGGATGCAGCGCGTCAACTGGATGATTCGGCAGAGCTCAGTGCGACGAAGGAAGATGGCCTCAGGCCTCGTCGTCTCGACGATTACATCGGTCAGCGCGAACTCAAGCAAGTGCTGGGGATTGCCATCCAAGCGGCGATGGGTCGGGGTGAGGCCCTGGACCATGTCTTGCTGTATGGCCCTCCCGGTTTGGGTAAAACCACCATGGCGATGGTGTTGGCTGAAGAACTGGGGGTGACCTGCAGGATCACCAGCGCTCCGGCCCTTGAGCGCCCTCGCGACATTGTTGGCCTGCTCGTAAACCTGCAGCCAAAAGAGGTGCTCTTTATTGATGAGATTCATCGGCTCACCCGCGTTGCTGAGGAGCTCCTCTATCCGGCGATGGAAGACCGCCGCCTTGATCTCACCGTTGGCAAAGGAAGTACGGCGCGAACAAGAGCCCTGGAGTTGCCGCCCTTCACGCTGGTGGGCGCCACCACAAGGGCTGGTGCGCTGAGCTCTCCCCTGCGGGATCGCTTTGGACTGATTCAGCGCCTGGAATTTTATGGACACGAGGATCTACAAGCGATCGTGATGCGGGCTGCTGGTCTGTTGACCCTGCAGCTTTCGCCTGAGGCTTGCGCAGAGATTGCCCGACGGTGTCGTGGCACTCCCCGGATCGCTAACCGACTCTTGCGCCGGGTGCGGGATGTGGCCTGTGTGCGTGAGGTGTCGGGATGCATCGAGATGCAGTTGGTGGATGAAGCACTCACGCTGCATCGTGTGGATGGGAAGGGCCTTGATGCCTGTGACCGGCGCCTTCTGGAGCTGTTGCTTCAGTCCCATGGAGGCGGCCCCGTAGGTCTCGATACTTTGGCCGCGGCGCTTGGTGAGGACCCCACCACCCTGGAAGCCGTGGTGGAGCCCTATTTGCTGCAGCTGGGCTTTCTTCAGCGCACCCCCCGTGGTCGCGTGGTGACCGCTGCTGGTCGAGTCCATCTCGGTTGGCCAGCGGATGAGGGGGATGCGGCATGAGCTTTGATCTCAAGCGTTGGGTCTCCGTCTTGTTGGTTGCCTTCGGGGTTGTGGTGTTGCTTGGGGCTGATCCAGCTGTTGCGGAATCGCTTCCCAAGGATCAGCACCGTCAATTGTTTGAACAGGCCCTGCGCTTCAGCCGTCAGGGTGACCCTCAGCAGGCCCTCGAGGGATGGGATCGGGTGCTGGAGCTGGCTCCTGATGATGCGGCTGCCTGGAGCAACCGCGGCAATGTGCGTCTTGTCTTAGGTGACACCGAGGGGGCGATCGCCGATCAAACCCAGGCCATTGCGCTTGCTCCGGAAGAATCTGACCCCCACCTCAATCGAGGCACGGCTGAGGAAGCCTTGCAGCAGTGGACGGCAGCCGAGCAGGATTACAACTGGATTTTGAAGAGGGATCCTGAAGATGCTTCGGCGCTCTACAACCTCGGCAATGTGCGCGGCTCTGAAGGCGATTGGGAATCCGCTGAAACCCTCTATGGGCGCGCGGCTGAGGCCCGTCCTGGCTTTGCGATGGCACGCTCCAGCCGGGCCTTGGCCCTCTACCAACTCGAGGCCTTTGACGAGGCTGAGAGGGAGATGCGCAACTTGATCCGTCGTTATCCGATGTTTGCTGATGCGCGAGCTGGATTAAGTGCTTTGCTTTGGATCCGCGGTTCTAAGGGCGAGGCCGAAAGCAACTGGGCGGCGGCTTCTGGCTTGGATCCCAGTTATCGCGAAGCCGATTGGTTGCTGCAGGTCCGTCGCTGGCCGCCACGCCCTGTTGCTGATTTACAGCGTTTTCTGGCTCTGGAGAGTCCATGACCACCACCTCTCCCCCCCTCAAGCAGCGCCTTGAAGCGATCTTGCCCGAGTTGATCGAGCTGCGACGCCATCTTCATGCCCATCCGGAACTGAGTGGCGAAGAGCACCAAACCGCCGCCCTGATTTCTGGAGAGTTGCGTCAGTGCGGGTGGCGTGTTCGTGAAGGGGTGGGGCGCACCGGTGTGATGGCGGAGCTTGGGCCTCAGACCGGTCCGCAGTTGGGGTTGCGCGTGGATATGGACGCCTTACCCGTCGAGGAGCGCACGGGCTTGCCTTATGCCTCCTTGCGGCAAGGGGTCATGCATGCCTGCGGTCATGACTTGCATAGTTGTATCGGCTTGGGGGTTGCACGCCTGTTGGCGCAGGAGACGTCCTTGCCAGTGGGGATGCGCCTTTTGTTTCAGCCTGCTGAGGAGCTTGCCCAAGGTGCCCGCTGGATGCGCGCTGATGGCGCCACCGATGGGCTCAACGCCTTGTTTGGAGTGCATGTGTTCCCAACATTGCCAGTGGGCACCATCGGTGTACGCAGCGGCAGTTTGACGGCTGCTGCTGGAGAACTGGAAATCGAAGTGATCGGTGAAGGCGGTCATGGAGCGAGGCCCCATCAATCTCTCGATGCGATTTGGATTGCAGCGCGAGTGGTCACAGGATTGCAGGAGGCAATCAGTCGTCGCTTGGATGCCTTGAATCCGGTGGTGGTGAGCTTTGGGAAAATCGAAGGTGGTAAAGCTTTCAATGTGATTGCAGACCGGGTGACCCTCCTGGGCACGGTTCGCTGTCTTTGCGCGGATCTCCATGAACGGTTACCGGCCTGGATTGAGGAGACGGTGCAAGCCATTTGTGGGAGCTTTGGTGCCACCGCCCGGGTTCGCTACCGCTGCATTGCACCCCCCGTTCGCAACGATCCCGCCCTCACTGCCTTGCTCGAGCGCAGTGCCGTTGAACAACTGGGGGCAGCGCAGGTGCAACGCTTAGAGCAGCCTTCGCTCGGCGCCGAGGATTTTGCCGAACTGTTGCAGGACGTCCCCGGCACCATGTTTCGATTGGGGGTGGCAGGACCCGATGGATGTGCAGCGCTCCATAACGGCCATTTCAACCCTGAGGAAGGAGCCTTAGGCGTGGGAGTGCAGGTCTTGACCGCTGCGATGTTGGCTTGGACTCCCATACCATGAGCCGTCAATCCAGGACAAGGATCCACATTGTGTTGTCGCTGGCAGCACCCTTGATGGTGCTGCTTGGTGTGTCGGCGATGCTGCAGCGAGAGGGGCCCGACCGTTGGCAAGCACTTCCTGCCATCCTTGTGGGATCTGGTTTGGTGATCCATGCAGTGGTGGGCCGTCGTCATCGCCGCCATCAGTTGTTGATCGCCTTGCGCACCACCCGTTCTCAGGAGGATTGAGATGACCAGCACCCCTGAACAGAGCGCACCCAACCCTGAGGAGTTGCGCGCAGCGATCGCCTCCGGTGACCCTGTGCAAGCAATGCCAGCACTGGCCAAATTGCGAGCGCTGCCCACTTCAGACAACGACAGTGTTGTGATTCCACTGCTGATCTT